>JAUUYB010000127.1 GCA_030590605.1 Candidatus Woesearchaeota archaeon | reverse complement strand
TATGCCCCGTCCGGGATTCGAACCCGAGTCCTCGCCTTTCTGCGTCAGCCGAAAGACCAGGAAATCCTGATTTCCGCTGTCTCGAGAGGGCGAGATGATTGGCCGGACTACACTAACGGGGCGTGATTAATAGAAAAGGAGATTGGTTTATAAAGGTTTTGGGTTGTCATACCATCTTCTCTTCATTCAGGGAGTTGTCCTCGAATGCACATACTATCCTTTGATAAGACCAGGTTTCCTGGATAAATTCTCCCGATTACTTATCCTGCATTTGCGATAACCATTAAATAAGAAGGCAAGGAGATGATTCCCTAGCTAAAAAGGGGGGTGCATATGAGAGATATTCTTATCGCGACACGCATACACCGGGCACTACCGGTCATATTGATTATGCTTGTCCCGTCAGTGATCGGAGGCGGGCAATGAGGGGGATGATGGTCTCCGGAAATGTCCTTTCTTCATTCTATTGAAAATCTCGCACAGAGATTTTCATGGGGGTTAGTACCCCGTACTTCAGTGCGAGATTTTCAATTCCTCGGACCGAAGGCAAATACTCCACACTTTAGTGTGGGGAAAGACCATCGGTCCGAGTTATTCCTATATCTACAACCGTGCATACCTGCGGTCAGTTCAGCAGATCCCTACTGAAACGAGAAGCGTGCCTGCGAATGGCTGATCGAGACTGCAGCAGGCGCGAGTTTCCTTTCTAGCGCAGCCTCCAGAAACCCTCTTATCATGGTTGACGTGTACTCAAAACCGTATTTTGTGATTGGAGGATGTTTGAGGGTAACTGTCGCAATCCCTTTTCCAGTGCGGAATACAGGGATGCCTAGTCCGAAAGAGGTGATGATGTTCTTTATTGTCTTCATGGATGGGTCGATCGAGAGCAGGATATCTCGTGATTCTTCTTTTACCGCGTTCCGGAAGAGTTCCATCTGCCCTTGCTGTTCGTAGTGCCCAGCCACCATCTCCACGAGTCCTGCTTCTGTGATGTAGATCGGGTGGCCGAAGAACTCGAACGTCGATTTCCTGAGGATCTTCCTGAAACGCTGCATATCTGTGAATGAGTAAGCACCTTGACTTTCCATTTCTACAGGGAAGTTGAGCCTATTGTAATCAGGAAGCGGTTTTAATGCTTTAAAGTCGGGGATATGGCGTGTTGGGATACTTGGGTTTGCGATGATTACGCATTCTCCGGGACAGGATCCGCACCTCGCATCTGCTTCAATATTCTTTTTCAGGAGGAAGGACATGACTCCGGAAGCGACACCCGCGAAATAGCTCGGAAGTTGGGATTTTCTGCAGACAATGTTATCGTACCCCTTCAATTTCAGGACTGATGTCTTATTAGAGAAATGCATGTCCCTGCAGAACCCCATTCCTGAGGTATAGAAGAGCTGAAATACGTACTTCACGAAAGCCGGAACCAAAAGCTTTGGAGGAGGGCGGGCATCTGCCAGGAGCAAATATCTCGTGGTGCCGTCCTTCCCTATCCGATACCACACCGATGATGCGTTTTCTTTCCCTATCCTCTCCGCAAGATCCATCTGCAGCCTTGCCGCGATGCTCTCGAAATGCCAGACATTACGTCTCCTGTACATCTCTGAACCTGATCTTGACAGGGTCTTGCTGATTATTATTCCCGGGCGATCAAGTGTAATCACTCGCGGGAAGAATAGTTTCTTCAACAGAAATTCCTTGATATCCATGATTATAACTCTATCTCATGGTCACTGATCACTATTCCCCGCTTTGAGATATCGAATGGACGGCTCTCCCTGTATTGGTCAGTCCACCTCATCTTCGGGATGAACACTCTCCTCTCTATTGCACCCATCTCCAGATAATCCAGAGAAATGATGCCATCTACGAGAAAAGGGATATTGAAAGCGAATGCAGAATCATCGCCCCTCATCTTTTCTAGTACAAGGAGTGAAGTCAATCCGGGCTTCCTTAGCAAAGAGAATGACTTGTTTATCGATTTCCTCACTGGATGGTCTGTTGTTGTCTTGCCTCCAAGGAGCGAGGTGAAGAAGATATTGAAGCTGTCGATGACTACCCTGTTCACTGCCTCTTCCTGTATCTTCTCAAGAAGGTCGGTCTGTATCCGTTCATATTCTTCATAGGAATAGCACATTATAACTATCTTCTCTCTCTTGACAAACGAGTTGAATTCGTCTCCGAACGTGAACTCATCAATCATGTGCTGGATGTTGCTTCTCGGCTCTTCAAGGTTGATATAGACACATTTCTCTCCTTTTCTTGCGCCTTCAAGGAGGAAATGCAGCGAGAATATTGATTTTCCTACACCAGGCGGACCTTGCAGCCCTATGATGGCATCGACAGGTACCCCTCCCTTCAGCATGTCGTCGACGCCAGGAATACCGGTTCTTGCTCGTTTCATAGTCTTATCTTGTCCACTTGGTAGATGAAAATGACCTTTGAATCGGTCTCGATCTTCTGGCATTTCACCTTGTCTTTAAGCATGATATTGTAACGGAGTTCTTTTGGTATTAAAAAATATTTGGTTGCTTCGTTCTTCCCTCGTCCTGAAAGGTTAGTCTTAATCTTTGCGTTATCCTCTGAAAACATGTAGACCTTCTTGACATGGCCTTTCAACTGCAGAGCTTCCTCATAATTCAAGAGGACCTCGCACACTATTTTATCGTCCTTCGTTGTCCGAGAGCTCAATATAGTTCCCATTGTTACCCATCCAAAATACAGATAAATGAGTAAATAAACTTAACGATTTTATACATGTTTGATAAATCTTACGTTTGAAATGGGATAAAAAATAATAGATATTTATCCCAAAAAAGAGGTGCAGCCATCGGTATAATAAAGAGTATGAGATATATGGACAAAAGCGTGATAGCGACTGTCGAACTGGACTATCCAGAGGCTCTTGCTCTTGAGGGGACTGTCATGAATGTCCATCTGTTCAGCTTGTTCCAATGCGATGTTTCTTCCGTCGTGATAGAAAAAGGGGTACAAGGCGCGACAAAACATTTTGAGATACCTACACCTTTTCGGACGAAATCCAAGAAAAAGCCGCTTGCTTTCAGCTGTCAATCGTTAAATCTGGAGACGAAAGTTGTGTTTATATATGTTGTGAATAAAGGGTTTTGAATTGTGGAAGAGGAGAAAAGAACGGGTTTTTAAAAGGATTAATTGGGGGTTGTTCAATGATAATCCTGTGACTGAGAGGCAGCTTGAATGGGCGGATCTGATTGTTGTCATGGAAGAAAGGCATAGAGAAGAGATAAGTAAGCGATTTCCTTCGGTGTATCTGTCTAAGAGGATAATTGTATTGGATATACCTGATATCTATAACTATAATGAGGTTAAGTTGGTGGAGATATTGAAGAGGGTATTGTATGAAAGATTGGATCGATGTATGGTGTGATGTATGCGAGAAGAAATTCAAGAAACCGATACAGGTTCTGAAGAAGACTGTTGATCCTGATTTGGCTATCGCTGAGCTGGAG
>JAUUYB010000089.1 GCA_030590605.1 Candidatus Woesearchaeota archaeon | reverse complement strand
CAGAGGTCTTGATGGGACCTTCAGATCCAGACTTATCGAACTAGGCATCTCGAGCTCATCAGAACCTTCTTTCATAGAGATCTTTCCCATCACCATATCATGCATGCGCCTGATGAACTCACTCCTGTCCTCAACCTTAAGTATATCTGACACTCCCTGCATGAACAGATTGAATGCGAACGGCGAAGGGACAAGTGTGGATTTCTCTTCCACCCTTATACGATCAGAAGCGATTCCCTTAAGGACTTTCTTCGCGTTCCCGATATCCATGAGGTCATTCAGCACTTCTCTTCTCGCTTCCTTCAATATGCTGAAATCAGGGTCAATCCGCTTCAATGCACTCATGAGAATCATGGATGAGACCTGCTGCTTGCCTACGTTCTTCTGTCTGCCCTTGTAGTTCCTGAGGATCAAAAGCGCCCGCGTTGCACAATGCCTGAACCTGCGCTTATAGACCTCTGATTTTTCTATAGCCTGAGCCATGACCAGATCGAGCTTCTCATCCTTAAGATAAGAGAAAGCCTTATGGACATTCACAGCTTTTTGTGAAGTGAGCATGAAACCGTTATCAGTGATACCTATCTCGACATCACGATGAGATATCCTTGCGACTGCAAAGGCTGTGGCGCGAGAGAGACAATCATTAACCCTCCTGCCGAAAAGGGAATGGAAGATGTAATGATACCCCTTATCATCCTTGAAGCTCTCTATGATGATACGCCTGTCGTTAGGGATCCCCACATAGAGGAACTGTTCAAGCGCATAATTATAGATCGAGAGAGCGCCATTCTTATCTATATAGAGAAATCTATCGATCCATTTCAGGATGCTCTCTTTTGCCGGTCTCCTGTCAGCAGGATAATTCAGGTGCGCATTCATCTTCTCACCAAGAAGCCGTCTGAATCTTCCTATATCCATCGCGAGGTCATAGGAGAGAGGCAGGGATTCTGAGAACCATCTAGGTACAGTAGGAGGACGGTTGACAGTGGCCTGCACCTGTGCGACCATGCCTCTCGAGAACCTGAAGACATATGTGCTTCCGCCAAGGACGAAAACATCTCCTGGTCTGAGTTTCTCAAGGAATCCCTCCTCGATAGTCCCCACGACCTCAGTGCCGATCTTAACTATCACTGCGGTCTCATCAGGAATAGTGCCAATATTGGTCATGTAGATGACCCGACTCATGATGCCTTTCCTTCCGATCATCTGAGTGTCTTCATCATACCATATCCTTGCGTAGACATTACGCTCTTCAAGAGAACTGCCTGACAGGAAATCGATGATCTCTTTCAGGTCCTTAGCCTTAAGGTCTGCATAGACATAGCTGGACCTGATAAGTCTGGAGAGTTCTTTGATCGATATCTTCTCGTTCAGAGCGATTCCCAGTACATGCTGGGCCAGGACATCAAGACAATCCTTTGGGATGTGGATAGTGTCGATCTTACGTTCGATCGCTGACTTAAGCAGCACTGCACATTCGACAAGATCATCCCTGTCAAGGACGATTATCCTTCCTTTGGCCTTCTCTCTTAGCTTATGCCCGCTTCTTCCGCATCTCTGGAGTGCACGGGCGACGGACTTAGGGGAACCGAGAAGGATGACGAGATCGATATATCCTATGTCGATACCGAGCTCAAGAGAAGTAGAACAGACAACAGTCTTGATGGAACCTTCTCTTAGTGATTGTTCGATTCTATGCCTGTGATCTTTTGCGAGAGATCCATGATGCGCACCGATGTTCTCATGATTATATGACTTAGGAAATTTATCCTTGAGATTGTCCACTACCCTTTCTGTAGCAGCTCTCGTGTTCGTGAAGATAAGAGTGGTCTTGTGCTCCTGGATAAGCTTATGCATGAGGTCATACATCTTCTTGTGAGCAGTAGTGTAATCGGTCCCGACCAGATCATCTACTGGCGAGAGCACCTTGAGGTCAAGGTCCTTGATGAACTGGACATCTACTATGATGCAATCCCTATCTGTCCCTACCAAGTATTTCCCGATCTCTTCCAGCGGAGATATGGTGGCGGATAAGCCCACTCTTGTCATATGGCCGCAGAGACGTTCAAGGCGCTCTAAAGAAAGGGAGAGGTGTGTCCCTCGTTTGTTGTCTGCGAGCGCATGAATCTCATCGATTATGCACCATTCGACTCCTTTGAGGTGTTCCTGGAACTTCGGTGCATTAAGCATGATAGCCAGGCTTTCCGGAGTCGTGATAAGGATATGGGGAGGGTTCTTTGACATCTTGGCACGTTCATACGGCGTGGTATCGCCGGTCCTGACATCCACCCTGATACCAAGATCGCGCCCTGCAATGACTTCGATCTCTTTAAGTGGCTCTATCAGGTTCACCTGGATATCATAATTGAGGGCCTTCAACGGAGAGATGTACACTGCGTAGACCTTGTCTTCAAGGATGCCTTTCAATGATGAATCTACGAGCTCATTCAGCACAGACATGAAAGCGGTGAGGGTCTTTGTAGCTCCAGTAGGCGCGCTCACAAGGATGTTCTTTCTGGCGTGGATCTCGAGGACACCCATCCTCTGAGGAAGCGAGAACTCCTGGAACCGCTGATAGAACCAATGCTTGACATGAGGGTGGAGAATGCTTTCTATAGAACGCACACTATCTGGATTATCCTTGAACTCAATCATAGGTCTGGAGATATCAGTATAGGTTTAAAAGGGTTGCCTACGCGTGACCTGTGGGTGAGAAGGCTTAATCATATACTATCCATCATGCCAATCATCGCGTATAGCATGTAGATGCATGCAGCTCCTATAAGGATATACCCTCCGATCTTGACCCACACGAGCCAGGGAGGAGCAGGTTTTTCTTTATTTCCGGACTCCTGGACCTTTTCAGTCGGTGGGGGTGCATTCGGTCTGTAACCGCAATTTGGACAGAATAAATTGTTAGTGACGTCGAGTTTCATCTTGGTCCTGCAGGCAGTGCAAAATTTATCACCGATGCGTTTATCACCTTCGACCTTATCGCCGATATCCATAAAAAAAATATGGGGTTTCTCATATATTAATGTTTCTTTCATCACGGCTATTATGAAATCCAATTCCTTCGGAAGCTACTATCTTCCTCGCTAGCTCTTACTTTCATCGAAAAGCCTGCGTTCCCGTAGGGAGCCACAAAATGAGCAAAGCTCATTTGTGCCAGAAAACCAGAGGGTTTTCTTGGGACCCCTAACGACGGCTGTGATGAGTTTAGCGTGGGAGCTCGGACTGACGATAGTAGCGAGGATTTCATAATAGCCTTTCATCACATTTAATAATAAGATATATCCTAACTGTTCATATGAATAGCTTCATGAAGATCTATCGAAAACTCTTTGATAGCTACGGTCCTCAAGGATGGTGGCCGCTCTTAAGCGTGGATGGGACGAATCCGACCAAGACAGGTGCTGTACAAGGTTACCATCCTGGCGACTATACCTATCCAAAAGATGAACAACAGCAATTCGAGATCTGTGTGGGGGCGATACTTACACAGAACACTTCCTGGACTTCAGTGGAAAAAGCACTCATCAACCTAAACAAGAGCAATGCACTTAACCTTAAAGGGATCAAGAGATTAAGCGATGGGAAGATCCGGGAACGCATCAAAGTATCAGGGTATTATAATCAAAAAGCGAAATACCTCAAGGAGTTCATCAAATTCTATGAGTCTCTTCAAGGAAAGGTTCCCTCCAGAGAAGCGCTGTTGGAGGTCAAAGGAATCGGGCCTGAAACCGCTGACTCTATGCTTCTTTTCGCGTTCAAGACCAAGAGTTTCATAGTAGATTCATATACAAAACGGCTATTTCTCAAACTCGGGATCATCGATAAAAAAATGAATTATGATGAAATCCAAAGATTCATCGAGGAAAGTATAGATGATGATCTGACAGTATACCAGGAATATCATGCTTTACTAGTAGAGCATGCCAAAAGATTTCCTAAAGGAGAAATCGATCCAATCATCAGCCAGTTCAAAGGTACTTCTTCTTCTTGAAATAGGTATATAATAAGAGTACAGAAAACGCCATCACGCCTAAGATGATGAAATATCCATATTTCCATTGTATCTCCGGCATGAATACAAAATTCATTCCGTAGATGCCTGAAATCATTGTGGGGATAAGGACGAACGACGCCATAGCAGTGAGCTTCTTCATCACGACGTTCAAGTTGTTCGAGACCTGGGAAAGATGGATCTCTATCTGGGACGTCAATATATCCTTATAGGTAGACCCGATATCGATAAGCTCGTTCAAATCGTTATGAAGTATCTGGAACCTGTGCACGTGAGCTGAATGCAATTCTTTTACGAACTCCCTGTCTAATAGCGCGATGACCTCCCGATTAGCAGTGAGCGCCTTATGGAAATAGATAAGTGTCTTTTTCAGCTTGAATATGTCTTTCATGATATGATCTTCAGTGTTCTTGAATATCTTGTTCTCAACCTTATCGATCGTCTCATCCATTGCGTCCATGACTGTAAAATAATCTTCGATGATAAAATCAAGAAGCCGATAAAGCAGGAAACTTGAACCCTTCTCAAATAAGTTCTGCCTTTGCATGTCAGTGAGGGCAAAAAGACGGTCAATCGCCTTGATCTCATGTGTCCTTAACGTCACGATCCCGTACTTAAGAATGATTATACCTATCGTGATAGTGATCACTTGATGCCCTTTGTAGTAGGGGGATTTGAAGGCTATGACAGTATAATTCGGATATTCAGTGATCCTAGGGCGTTCAGCAGGATCCAGGGTCTCTTTGATATCCTCCAGATTGACGCAAGTAAGTCTAGAAAGTTCACGAAGATCTTCCTTAGAAGGATTCAGACAATCAACCCAGACAGTGCTTGTCCGCTTATCAAGATCCTGGAGTGTCCCCCATGACAGCTGTTTCTTAGCATAGGTTAAAACCTTAATCATGGGGTACTCTACAGGTTCCAGGCTTTATAAAAGTTTGTTGTAATTAAAGGGTAAGAGTAACCCTTGTTCTATAACTCAAATCTATCCATAAAATCTGACCTACTCCAGCTTGCCAATCTTACACATCTTGGTGCCGCATTTAGTACATACTCCTCGAACCATATCTCTTCCGTTTTTCATCTTGGACTGAGTTGCGTCCTTCATCTCTCTGTGGTCTTTACATTTCATACAATATCCTTTCATAGTCATTACCTCCTTGACTCAGGAGTTTCCTCCTGTTTTTTTTGTGTTAATTGTCTCTTTTAGATTTTAAGTTTATAAAGATATGTGTATTTTACCAGT
>JAUUYB010000074.1 GCA_030590605.1 Candidatus Woesearchaeota archaeon | reverse complement strand
TCCAGAAATACCGTTTGATGAGTTCAGGGTAATCATACCTTTTGAAAGGATTCTTCAGTCCAAGATAATCTAGATCCTTCGATAACATCCCTATCATACAATTGTCATAACAACTGCTCTGTCGTTCTGCATGGTCTTTTATAGAAGAGAACTTCCTATCCTTCCTGATAAGCCCAGTCGACTTATCTACTGCTATCTTGAAGAGGTACTCTACTTCTCTGTTGAGAAATTCCTTGATTTTCTGGACGAGGTTTTTATTGTTCAGGATTTTTAGAGTGTGGATTACAGAGGGCACAGAATCTACTGCATAGTTAGGGAAATCAAATGGTTTTCCTGAAGGATTGATTGCTACTCTTATCCGTCCATGCTCCTTGAATCGTTCGAGTGCATATGTTATAGTAGATGTGACCCTATTTCTATGACCAAGCAAGGATAGTGATTTCGCACACCAGGAGAAATCTCGAGAATAAAAGACACAGAAATGCCCTGCACTCACTTGAAAATACCCTTTTTTTTCGTTCCAGCAGTCTTCAAGTATCTGGTTGCATATCTTGACGTCGTCTCCCCCATACTCCTTGAACCCTTTTTGCCGCACATTAAGAGATCTCATGAAGAATCGGACTCCTTCTTTTATGACAGTAATAGAATACATGACAAAGAATGAGAAGTCGATTCTTAAATATGTTTGGATACGCGGAGATGATACAAAAAACGGACCTGGGGAGATTCGAACTCCCGATCTACAGCTTAGGAGGCTGTCGCCCTATCCAGGCTAGGCTACAGGTCCATCACCCGTCGAAAATTCATAAATATTTATATACCTTTCCAATCTCCAAGAAGGGTATGTATACTATCAAGAATACTCCCGAAGACTTCCAAGTTAAGGAGATACCCTCCATTAAACCGGGTAATCAAGGAGATTTCACATATTTTTGGTTGATGAAAAGAAACATCACCACCTCAGAGGCCATTAGGAAGGTCGCATCCAGATTCAGGATAAAACCTGGTCAGATTGGGTTCTCAGGGACTAAAGACAGACTAGCAGTGACTGAACAACTGATTTCTATCAAAGCTAGGACAGACATATCGATTAAAGGAAAGAATCTTGAGGTTACATTTTTTGGAAAGGGAAAAGAGCCGCTCAGGTTAGGGATGCTTTTAGGAAACAATTTTGATATCAAGATACGCGACTTGAAAAAGAAACCGAAACAGGTTCTTAAGTTCCTGAACTTGTATGGAGAACAGAGATTCGGGACGAAGAATGCTGAGATCGGTAAGGATATTATCAAAAAAGATTTCAAGAGTGCAGTTAAGACTATTCAGGCCTCCCAAGGTTCATGGGAAGACCAAGCTAAACTCCATCTGGAAGAGCACAAGAATGATTTTGTAGGCGCTATCAGGACTATTCCAAGGGAGATTGCGATGATGTTCGTTCATTCGTATCAAAGCCTCTTATGGAATCGGTGTGCAGAAAAGATTGAGAGCTTCGCGAAAGAGAATTTACCGATTCCGATTATCGGGTTCGAGACTGATATAGATGATTTCAAGTATCGTGAGATTCTTAAACAGGTGATGAAAGAAGAAGATATCAAGACAAGGGATTTCATCGTGCGGCAGATACCTGGATTCAGTTATCCTGGAGGGATGAGGATGCTCTATGCGAATTTACATGAATTAAAGATCGGGAATCTCAATAAAGGTACATGTAAAGTCTCTTTTCGCCTAGACAAAGGATGCTATGCGACAGTTGCGATAAGAGATCTGCTCTCACCCGAGGATCTTCGTTAGCGCCTTCTGTACCTCATCGACGGTCATAGTGCCATCTACCTTATAGACAATCTCTTTAGGAGAATAAAAGCCTATCAGCGCTTCTGTCTCTTCATGATAGATGGCAAGTCTTTTTTTCATTGCCTCTTCCTTATCATCATCTCGTTGGTAGAGCACTTCACCGCATTTATCACAGACACCTTCTACTTTTGGAGGGAAATCTAATCCGAAGATAGCGCCGCATGCCTTGCATTGCCTCCGATGTACTATCCTTGAAACAGATATATCATCAGGCACATGAAGTTCGATGACATATTTTATGTCTGCAAATGCTTCTAGTTCCTTTGCCTGATCGAGATTTCGGGGGTATACATCAAGGATATATCCGTCTACACAGTCTCCCATAGCCAGTCTTTCTTTGACTATCCCGTTGACTATCTCATCAGGGACTAATTTTCCTTCATTGATGAGTGCTTTCGCTTTATTACCTAGCTCTGTCTCTTTCGCGATAGCCGCCCTAAGCATGTCCCCAGTAGAGATATGTGGAATTCGGTATCGGTCTGCGAGAATTTTTGCCTGTGTTCCTTTACCTGAGCCTTGTGGCCCGAACATTATGATATTTCTCATTGTGACCGTATATATAACGAGATTCTATTTATAAGTTGCGGGAAGATTGAGATTACCAAACAGAATATTTATAAATGGTTTTTGAACCCTCAATAGATAAGCTGCCTCCGTAGCTTAGTCAGCAGAGCGCGGGACTTGTAATCCCGAGGTCGAGGGTGCAAATCCCTCCGGAGGCTTTTTTTTCTGATTCATAACCCATCTAAATCTGGATTTTAGTCTCTACACTCACCAAGAATGTTTTAGTATGATACCCTTCATAGAGCGCAATCCGGAATATCTTTTCCCCTGTCCCGCTGAAACTGATTGCGTCCTTGAATATATAATTTGCATGATCGTCTAATCCGATTATATCCATATCAAATTTTCTGGTATTTTCTGTGATATCTTCACCTTCTAAAAAGACATAGATGACGAGTGAGGGAGACAAAGCAGTCTTCCCCTGATTGAGGATAGTCACAGATAAATTGACTACTTTACCCCACGTAGACTTATTTTCGATATCAAACTTATCTATAGATATCGATACCCCATCCTGGGTTCCTACGATACTTGTAGATGGAAAAGCGAACTCTTCCGGATCTTTATGATTCTCTGGTTCCAGGACTGAATATCCAGTTAATATCCCTTCATCCAGTTCATAATTACCAATATCTTCCTTATGTTCAATCAGATCGGTTTGTTCTGGAGTTTCTACGGTAGTTGAACAACCATAACTCAAAAAGATTAGGATAGATATGAATGCGAAGGCCCAAGTATTCATCACTCAAAGTATCAATAGGTGGTTTATCTGTATTTTGGTGATTTATTATATTTTTAAATATATTCTTGTAGAATGGAGGCGTTATCAATACCGATAAAGATTCAGGAATGCTTTCAGATGGGTATAGAGCTCTTTTACATCTCCTGATACATTGTTCTGGTATCCTACGGTGAATGGTTTGTAGAAATACTTATCGAATATTGTCCTGATGAAATAGAACATCGGTTTGGATTCCCATCTGTTCTCATAATCAGTTGTGAGAAGACCATCAAGAACCACTTTGATTTTTCCCTTATTAAGCTTGACTTTTGATCCGTCTTTCTCGATCTCGACCTCAACGATATCCGACATGATAAGTCGTATCTTGATTTCAGATTTTGCATAATCTGTATATTTTTTCCAAGGCATCATCTCAAACTCTATATATTTCCCTTCAGGAGAGACTCTCTCGACATGTTTTATCTCTCTCCGATCATAATTCCGTTCCTCAAGCCATTCATCGATAGAGAAATAGAGTTCTTTGACGCTGAAGAGGCCTTCATACTGGAGGCGGAGCTTGTCTACTATTATATCGACTTCTGCTATCCTTACCACCTCCCTTCTGATGCCAGATGCTTTCCTTCCATATCTAGATGCTCCTTGACTGCTTTGTTCAGTTTGTAGAGTCGATAATAGAGTGTATCTTCCCAGACATTCTGTATCTTGGTTCGTATAATAAACTTGTGGTAGAAATCACGGACGCCTTCCATGAATTTGCTTGTCTCAAATCGGTTGTTGTAATCTAGTTCAACATATCCAGTGAACCTTATCCTTATCTTGCCCTGAGTGAGTCTCCGTTTTTTCCCTTCGACGATGACATCGACATCCTTTAAGAATTCTGCTCTTGTATCTACGAAGAACCAGAACTTGACATATGCATCAATTTTCCGCCATCCAAGGAGGGTCTGTTCTTGCTCTGCACCTCTCGCATCAGGGACTTTGTGCTTAGATTTCTTCTCATGCATCTCGAATCCCTGTCTGGTCCCCCATGTATAGATGACTCTGAGAAGTTCAGGATAATCAAATATTCCCCTGTACTTTATCATCTGTATATTCATTAGGTTCCGTCTGACGCTCATGGTATCTCCGTCATTTTAGCGGTATTTAAAATTGTCGGTAAGCCTATGTAGAAACAATATCAAATAACCTTGAAATCAAGGACTATCCTAAAGAACCGAGGAGCACTTTGACCGCATTTCCTGAAATTTATAGTTCTGAAACGTTTTCCTGCAGTCCGGCAGGCAGACATGACTTTTCGTCTGGCGAGAGGGAAATCATTCTGATGCAAGAAATCATAGAAATGGATGACTCCTCCTTTCTTTATGCTGCCAAGCGCTACATCGAGAAAATGCTCTCCATCTTTAGGTAAAGGCATGATGATCCTGTCAAATTTCTTTCTTAGCTTCGGGACGACTTTTCTGGCGTCACCGCATAATACATTGACATTCTTCACTTTGTTGAGTAGTGTGTTCTGCTGTGCATATTTATGCCCGGTTGGGTTCTTCTCGACAGCGACTATCTCTTTTGCCGGACTGTTCTTTGAAATGACGATCGGGTATGGTGCGACTCCTGAGAACATGACAAGTACTGATTCTCCTTTCTTGACAAGCTCCGAGATCCGCTTCCGTTCAGTTGATAACCTTGGAGAGAAATATACCTTTTCGACGTCGATTAGGAAACGGCAGTTATTCTCTCTATATTCTGTCTCGAGCCGTTTCTCTCCCGCAAGGACCTTCATATTCTGTGTCCGGAACTCTCCTTCGTGTATGCCTTCTTTCCTACATACCACTTTGATATTCTTATGAAGATCTAGCAATGTCTTGGCGATTTTTTTCTCTTTCTTCCTTAACACCGGATCTACTTCGATGATCGCGATGTCTCCGACTACATCGAATGCGGTCTTGAGCCTGCCGAGTTCAGTCGGCGTTAGGCTTCTTTTGAGTGCTTCTCGAAATGTTGTCATGTGAACAGGATGATGATAGCGACTCCGGCTATCATCACGATAGATGCACCTACCTTTTGGACATAATGATCTTCATGGAATAGGTGTCCTCCGATAAGTGTAGAGAAGAGCGAACTCATCCTACGGATGGGGATGACAAGAGAGATTAGGACACCAGGGATGGCAAGGGCGGTATAGTAGACGAAAATGTTGATCATATGGAGGAACATCGAAAGGAAGGTATATCCTGGTTTTGTCTTGACTGAAATCAACACATCTTTCACTCCGAACTTGACTATATCTAAGAACAGGAAATTGACGCCCATGAAGATATAGAACAAGAAGAGATAAGTGAGCGGGTTCCCGAATGTGATCTGCGTGATGACGATCTTATCGAACATGGATGTGAATGTAAACGCGAGAATCGTGAAAAGCATATAATGTATATATCTGGATTTAAGGAATTTGGTTATTGGATCCAGGAAAGTCTTAGATTCCTCTTCAATTTCTAGGATATATGTACCGACGAGAAGTAGAAAAACCCCCCCGACCTGGTAGATGTTCAGGCTCTCTTTAAGAAATACTCCTGCAAGAAGTATGAGGAAGATAGGTTGTAGATTGAATAATGGATCTACATCAGAGATATTCATGTGCCTGGTCGCTTTTGACCTGAAAAGGAACGCGAATGCACCGACAATCGATACAAAATAGATGAAAAGGATACCTTCGAGAGTGAGC
>JAUUYB010000141.1 GCA_030590605.1 Candidatus Woesearchaeota archaeon | reverse complement strand
CTTAGAATATAAAAGCTTTTTTCTAGTGGAGTAGCTAATCGTCATAATATCCGACAAGTTCTCGATAGGATTCCTTTAGGACGATCTTATAGACTAGATATGCTGGGATTGCAAAAATCATCCCCACTATGCCAAGGATACGCGCTCCTGCAAGGATGAGAAAGATAGAGAGAAGAGGGTCTACCTTGACTTTCCCTGATATCATGAAAGGGAGCAGGTATAGATTATCTACTAGCTGTGCGACAACGACAGTGATTAATACATATAGCGTAACTATAGGTTCATCCAGTATAGAGAGAAGTATTGGAGGGACAGCTCCGATGATCGGCCCGAGATATGGTACGATGTTAAGGAACCCTGCTAATATCCCTAAGATAAGCCAGCCCTTTAGCCCTGCGATAAAGAATCCGAAACAGCAGACTGATCCTACTATCACGCTCTCGATTACCTTAGCTGATAGGAATTCGTTCAGTCCAAGAGATATCTTCCCTGCAGCCCGTACCACTCGGTTCTTGATTTTTTTAGGGACAACCGCATATAACCTGCGTTTGATCTTTTTCCATTTGTTGAAGTACATGTAGAACATGAGAGGGATGATCATGATAGCATTGAATAGGAATGTCGAAAGCGCCTGAAGCAATGCTTTGATGAATGAGAAGACATACCGCTGTGCAGTTATGATATTCTCTCCGGTCATTGCCCAATTAAATATCGGTTCAGGTATGAAAGTCTGGGCGAATGTAAGATATTTAGCGACTATTGTCTGCTCGCTTCCTGCAAATGAGGTCAGTAATGTGCTCACGTCGTTGACTGATTTGATCATGACAAAGATAGTGATTGCGATCCAGAAAAAGAAAAGAGCATATCCATACAATTTCATCTTGGCAAGTGAATAACCATACGACCGCATCTTCCGGACATAGTCTTCTTTCAGTCTGTTCGTTATGAGGATAAGCGATAGTCCGACTATGAATGTGATGAAGATGGTGGAAAAATAGAAGAACAGGCTGAAGAGCAGGGTGAGCAGTATAAAGATTACTGTCATGATCTTCCAGAGTTCCTTATTCGTTGTCAGTGACATTGTCTTTCATCCCGAGACGGGCTATGGTTATGATGATCACTATAGTGATGATACCGATGAACACTTCGTAGATGAGTCCGTAATAGAACGACGGATCAGAGAAAGCCGAGAGGTCCATCAATCCGAACAAGCTGAATAATAGGATATTCAATGCATGTCCGATTGTCAGGGCAAGCGCAGCGATCGGAGAGGCGACTCTCCTCTTAAGAGCGCCGGCTGAGTATCCCATGATTCCGTGAGGGATTATCGCCAGCAGTTCAAACACTGATCCTGCCGGTGTCAATGTATTTATGAATGTCCCGAAGAGTCCGACAAAGAGTCCGGTCTTTCTTCCGAAAAGTATGCCTGCAATGACAGGGACTATCATGTTTACTGCGATAGCAGCACCTGGTATGAATGGATTCTGCTCAAGAGATCTCGAGTTCCCGAGCATGACGTATATCAATATAAGTATGATAGCTTGAAGCCACCCTTTCCATTCAATCTTCATTATCACGCAGAAGTAGATACAGATATAAAAAGATTATGCATTCTTTTCGAATTCCTCGAGCAGAGAGTTGCTGTCCATCCCCATCGAGAAGGTGTACCAATCAAGCTTTTTTCCAAGAAGGAATGCGACAAACTTCTTTTTCTTCTTTTCGTCCCAGACATTGTAGAGGAATGCAGCCCTGCAGAGGTGGACAGTATCACAATGCCCCTCTCTAAGATCCCCTTTCTCTTCCGGGCTATTGAAAACAGGATGGAGAGGACATTTCACTTTAGTCATCTTGTCATCAGAGAATATCAGGTTCTTGCACACTCCGCACGATCTAAGTGTATCCTTTTCAGCGCGATCCTTGAATGTTATTTTATCAGTACTCTCTCTGAATTCAAGCGTATTCCTCCAGATAGCATCAGCGAGTTCTTCAGCTGATCCGAATGTGTTCCCGCAGCACCCCATGCAAGTGAGATCTCCTATGATACAGATTTGAGAGACAGCGTAAGTCATATTGGGCAGAAACATATTGTGGATATATAAGATTAATGATTAGCGTAAGCACAGCCACTACTGGCGCAGGTCGGGACGGGGACCTGCCATCTCCGTTTTGTTGTTGGTGGGCTTTAGCCCGCCGTGTTTTGCTCAAGCTTTTCCTAAAAGGTTGGTCGCCTGCAGCCATTGGTGGTGGCAGTGCTGAAGCGTACAATAAGAATTTCTAGAAATCAACGAGCGGCCAAGACGATGTAAGCCAAATGGAATTCAACAAACTATTAGAATTTATTTAGGATACAGATATTCCCGCTCATTATGTATGACATCAGGCATATGGAATTCAACAAGCACTGGAGTCCCGATCTTTGGGATGAAATTGATCCTGATCTGTTCTCCTCTGACAAGATCTCTTGGAGCCTCGAAAAATAATCTTGCGACATCTCCTCTCTGAAGGTTGCCGTTGATATGATTGACTCCGACTTGCATGAATTTGACAGCATATGTTCCCCTATCGAGTGTTGCAGGAGTTATCTGGAATGTCAGGTTCTCATCTATCTGTGCTGCACTTGTAGTGATTCCGGAGATCAGGAGATGACCGTAATCTGTGGTTCCGACCATGATGTGGGAATCGACATTTAGTGTATTGCCGCCAGTGAGTGTTTCAGTGAGTGCGATTGTAGCTTGGCTGCTCTCTCCGCTTATGTTGAAGAGGGCATGTGTCGTATTGATGCCGACATAGTCTTCCTTTCTGTCACCGTCAATATCTGGTTGCAGGACAGTATATGACCCGCTGTTTATCTGCCCGATCTCATCGATCTTATTGGTCAGATACCCTGAGGGATCATTTGTTATATTGGAATTATTAGTTGCATATTTGAGTGCGATATCTTCATCAAAAAGAGTGAGTGTAAGAAGAGTGAGATCGAGTTTGATCTCTTCAGAACCCGGAGTGAGTTT
>JAUUYB010000134.1 GCA_030590605.1 Candidatus Woesearchaeota archaeon | reverse complement strand
GTGAGAGAGACAGATGAATTATTTGAAATACTCCAACCAGTAGCTTTCCTGTATAATAAAGGAGTAAGGGAAGAAATCCCTGTCAGCTGCATCTATGATGAAGGCATCCAGGAATTTGATGAAAAAGGACTGGATGGATGTATCAGGATATTCCCTCGTTATCTTGATTCGCGTAATCAACAGGAGAATGGGGCGTTGCTTTATGTATCTGGAAAAGGCAGAAACGCTCTTTGGACAAGGATGTTCCTGTTCAACGAAGAACTCGACGGGTTCAGACCTGTATATGATGACAGCGGATCGAACCCGCTTGTCTATGCAGGGAACAATATACTCGGACCGCTTAGGATCTGGGAGATCAATTATCCTCCTGGGATGAAAATAAATGATTCATTGAAGGAAGAATATCTCGGGCGAACAACACCTGAGTGGATGAATCTCTCAACGATGTCTATACTAGCAGAATGACAGCAAAAAACATAGGGAAACGACGGACAAACAAGACGTTACTTGTAGTGCTATTTACAATATTTATCATAGCGACCGTATTTTTTCTCTGGAATAACCGGACGACCACAGCAAATATCACGCTCGATTTCTCGATCTTTCCGGGGGATTCCACAAGAGGAGTCGCGTTCGCTGTATACGCGCCTTATCTTACTTTAAGTGAGATCAGAAAAGTGTCTAAGGCTGCTTTGCAATATGAAATTCCGTTCACAGTATTTGTTGTTGCGCAACCAGAATCTGAAATCGATGATGGATTATCTATGGAACCTTCTGTCGACCTTGACGGACTCAAGACAGCGCTTGGAGAATCGGAGTATACTATCCAGGATGCGGGTTATGTCGACACACCCTACGCAGATCTTCAGTATCAGTCACAAGAGGATCTTCTTGGTCAATCGCGTAAGGCTTACCGGAAACAGGGGATAACAGTCGACGGATTCTTTCCTCCTGCTTTTTCGTATTCTTATGATACTATCCTTGCAGCAGAGAACATGAAATATGATTATATAATCCTCCCTTCGAATAATGAGAGTCTTCCACTTCATCCTCGTGCTGCGTTTGGTGGAAAGATGAATATCCTCATATTTCCATATAGAGACCAGTTGGTCGAGGATGGGCTCAATATTGTGTTCCTGGATGGTAATGCGGCGGAGACGATAGAAAGAATCGTATCAGAAGAATCATTTGCGATCATGAGCCTTGAAGGGTGGTCAGAACAGGCCAGAGCGATCGAATCTATCGGGGCCACAATGATTACAGACACAAGGGATCTCACTAGCCAGGTCTCCCTTTCAGACCTTAAAAACGGAACCAAAATGGTCCTTGAATCAGACCTATTCCTCAGTTCTATCACCTCAGGCAACCAGACTGTCGATTTCTTTTTGGAAGGCACTCATTATGTAGTGCTTCTTGAGGAGGATATGGATAATCTTATCCTTAACTGGAGTCTCGAAAAATATAAATAATCCTTTACTACACCCAAGGGGATACTATGGATATCCTATTAATGATCTGCTTAGCCGTAAGTTATCTTGCTACATTCATCGCTACAGCCTGGTGGAAGAAACGGGCAAAACGAGCACGAATCACAGGAATAGATATGCACAAAAAAGGGAAGAAACTCATCCCTGAGATAGGAGGGGTTCCTGTACTATTCGGATTTCTTCTTGGTATACTCATCTATATGGGTTATAGGACATTCATAAATGGTTCAACAGATTTCAACATAGAAATATTAGGTGTAATCGGTGCTATGGCAATAGTCGGAATCATAGGGATCATGGATGACATCCTCGGATGGAAACTTGGGCTTAGGCCATACCAAAAACCGATCCTCTGCCTGTTCGCAGCACTTCCTATAGTCATGACAAGGGTAGGTAACTCGGTCGTCACTCTTCCGTTCGTAGGGACCGTAGATTTTGGGGTAGTATATTTCCTCGTGGTCATCCCAATCGCCATAAGCGGAGCTGCGAACGCATTCAACATGATTGCAGGATACAACGGACTTGAGGCGGGGATGGGAGTCGTCATCCTATCGACGTTAGGACTAATAATATGGATCGATCAAGGATTAGGTCAGGTCGCGATGCTTGCAGGGGTCATGGTCGCTTGCCTCTTCGCTTTTCTCCTCTATAATTTCTATCCTGCAAGCATATTTCCTGGGGATACTCTTACATTTATAGTAGGAACCCTAATCGCAGCGGTCTCTATACTCGGGAACACTGAGAAGATCGCTTTGTTCCTTTTCATCCCATATTTTCTCCAATTCTTCCTGAAATCCAGAGGAGGGTGGCAGATCGAGGGATTCTGCAGACCAGACCCTGATGGATTCCTAGTGGTGCCTACCAAAAAGATATATGGTGTGGAACATCTTATAGTCAGAGTGAAGGAACGTCTTGGACGAAAAACAACAGAGCTTGATGTAGTCCTTATCATCATATCTTTCGAGTTGATTCTTGCTGCGATTGTCATGCTTGACGTCGGGTTCTTCTAAAAGGTGTTTTCATCAGATTCACACCCTATATTTCTCGACTAAGGTCATCGAAACTTTTAAATACTATATTTTTCAATTTTACTCGTAAGTTCAAAATAGAGGCAAATCCGAAATTGTCGGTCAATATAGAAAAAAGAGGCGACCTGAAACATCAAGCACATAGTCTTAGCAGGCTCCTTCTCATTATGCTCATTATTTTCTCAATATTGACAGCGCCGATCACTCTTGCAGAGCCTGAGCCCCTCGTCGTAGTAGAACAGGCTGAACAAGTATCAAAGGTAGGGGGGTGGGGAAAGATAACCCCTGTCGAAAGCGGTAAAATAATCGAGAAAGTCCCTCTTCAAGGAGCACTTGATATCTTTGAGATCATCCCTTCAGTCCAAGCCCAGTCCTCAGTCTGCTGTAAGACTCCAGAGCACTGGTGTGAGACAATACCTGAAAGCGCATGTTGTGACATAAGCGGATGTGATCCTGGACAGAAAGAGGATGTCCCTTGCGCTCTCCACTGCACTGGCCCACCGCCTGATCCATGAAGCAGGAAACCGCGTGCAGCGCGACCGCATCGATGCGGCCGCAGCGGCAGTGATTCTGCAGAGCTACCTGGACGCGCAGTGCAACGCGCCCCAAGGAGGCACCACTTGAAGAATAGCAGACGCAGCCTGACGCGAGTTGCACTGTTCCTGATCGGAGTCATTCTGATCATAGGCTCCGCGGCAGGTATCATTTGGTACCTGTTTCGTCAGGCGCGCACTATCGCACTGCAGCC
>JAUUYB010000058.1 GCA_030590605.1 Candidatus Woesearchaeota archaeon | reverse complement strand
GTATGTGGAAATTTTGTCTGTGATGATAGAGAAGGAGAGAATAAATGCACTTGCAGTATCGATTGCGGTGAATGTGAAGGCAGTGAAGAAGATGCAGAATACTTAACAATGTCCTGCAACCAAGCCAATGAATGTCTAGTTGGGCTGGATGAGTCCAAGGTAAAAGCAGAATCAGTAAATTCCGGCAGTATCAGCAACAAGGCAGCATCCTTTGAGGTCGATGCAAATTTCAACCAGCCGTTCAATATAGATGCGGACAGACTTTTCCTCACCATACTCCTGAAAGAACCAAAAGCATCTACCCAAAATATACTTCTCTATAAGATAGAAGTAATAGGAGAGACATCTAAGAGACAGAAGATAACCCTTGGTGAGAAGATCATATCAAGAGGGCTTTGGAATCCTGGTCAGGAAGTTGAAGAGGAGATATATCTCGATCCTAGGACAAATGAAAAAGAATCACAACTCAGGAATGTCCAGGTCATCGTGACTTTCAATTATGATCAGATCAGCGGAACAGATGTATATACCCAGCAATCTTCATTCACATTCAAGATACCTAATGTCGAGTTTGTATATGTAAATCCTGATACTGCCAAGACATGTCCACCGGAGACAGAATGGGATGATGATAATAATGGGACAAATGATATCTGTTCTTCCCAGACAAACTATTTTGTAGAACACCTCCCAGTGCCAGGAGTATGTGGAAATTTTGTCTGTGATGATAGAGAAGGAGAGAATAAATGTAACTGTCCGAATGATTGCGGACCATGTTCAGGAGATGCAGGAGCATTCATGGAACTTCTCTGTGATGTGGATAACAACTGTATAGGTGTAATCAAGGTGAGCACTGAACCCGCACCGAACACGATATTCAAAGAACAGAATGTCGCGACCTTCGTGATCAATTCAGAAGTTGAATATGAAAACCCTTTCGATATCTCATCATCAGTCTTCAAGATGGAGTTTGAGACAAGCGAAGTCGAGGTAGGAGACGTTACAGAAATAACTCTTGAAAAAGTCAGGATTCTGGAAGGCAACAACCTTCTTATGGAAAAGAGCGTGAATCAGGAATTAGGATCGACGGCTATCACTTTCTCTTTAGGAGTAAACCCCACTTTCAGTGATTACGAGAAAGAACTGTCTGTCCAGGTCAAGATTTGGTACAAATGGATCGATGTGGCTTCTGGAGACCAGAAGTATGGAGACCATTCAATCAGTATAGGCAAAGTCAATTTTCTCAACCCAGGATAATTAAACATGCAAAAAAAAGGTTTCGAACTCTCACTGAATTTTATCGTCGTCCTAATCATATCCATCGTAGTCTTAGTCGGAGGTATCACACTTACCCAACAGTTTCTTAAGACAATCGGCAAACAAGAAGTCACGATCGATGCACAGACAAAACGGCAAATCGAATCATTGCTTATAGACGGTCATCAGGTCGCGATACCGATTGATCAGACCCGGCTTGCAAAAGGGGATTCTACGACATTCGGACTCGGTGTGTATAACACATTATCAAATGGCATCACTGAATTTAGGGTCGCGGTCTCCTTCGCCAGAGCATATGATCCACTAAACAGAGAGATGGATCCAGTGGAGAACCCGCCTGCACCCAGTTCGCCAACTTATATCAATGAGAATTGGGTTTTCGGCAGGACAGATTCGGAATTTGATATAGAGACAAATGAGTATAAACTCATCCCTCTTGCAGTCACAGTCGATGGTAACATGGATACCTCATTAAACACCCGAGCAGGAACCTATGAATTCAATGTATGTGTCTGTCCCTGTGATCCAGCAGATCTGGACGAACCATGTTATGAGAGTGATCATCATTACTGCCAGAACCTTTGTATGGATCCTAATTCCTACAGAGACAATATCTATGGGAAACATGTAATGAAACTCTATGTGATCGTTTCAGAATAGTCTTTTCTTCGCGTAGATCGTGACCATGGTCTCTCCTGCGGTCTCGACTGCACTTGATATGATATCAAAGCCAGCGTCAGTAATCATGTCTTCAAGCTCGGGTTGCTGATAGAATGCACAAAACACTTTCTTTCCCATGAGCTCTTTTCTTGGCATCAACTTCTCTTCGTCACCTGCTTCTGTAGAGATAAAGATTATCCCTCCAGGTCTTAGGATCCGATGGAACCCTTTCAATGTCTTCCCTAATTCTTTCTTCTTTATGTGGAGGAGCGGGCCCAGACACCAAATACCATCGAAAGAATCGTCTTTGTAGGAGAGATCCATGAGATCCATCACCTTGAATTTCCCGTTTTTGACTCTCTTCTTCGCTTCCTTGATGATCTTTTCAGAAGCATCGATACCATGCACGATAAATCCTTCTTCGAGGAGATATCCGACATCCCTGCCGCCTCCGCAACCGATATCGAGAATCTTTTGTCCAGTCTCTTTGGGTTTTTTGGTCTTTCCTTTCGATCTTGCTTTCACTTCCTTAAATATCTGGTCGACCTTGTTCTTCAAGATGAATGATGAGAACTTCGTAAGATTGAACTGAGGAAGACGCTCCTCGAGGTAGTCACAATACTGACTAGCTATCTCGTCATATGTATCTATTGTCTTTGAACGCGGTGATTTCATAGATTGAAATTTACAATATCTGAGAATACATCTGCTTTGAGGCTCGCTCCGCCTATTAGCCCCCCATCGATGTCATCCATAGACATGAGTTCTACGATATTTGCGGGTTTTACCGATCCTCCATAGAGTATCCTGGTCTTTTCCGCGGTCTCTTCCCCAAACAGCTCCTTAAGCAGCATACGGATATTGGCATGTACTTCCTGAGCAGTCTCTTTTGTGGCTGTCTTACCTGTCCCTATCGCCCAAATCGGTTCATAAGCGATAACTACATCCTTCATCTTATCCGCATCAAATCCATCCAACCCAGATCCGAGCTGTGTCCTGATGATCTCCAGCGTCTTTTCTGCTTCGCGCTGTTCAAGCGTCTCTCCGATGCAAAGCGTAGGGCAAAGACCATGTGCAATCGCTGCTTTCATCTTATTGTTTACAGTCTCGTCTGTCTCGTTATAATATTGTCTGCGTTCAGAATGTCCTATGAGGACGTGTCTCGTGATCTCCCCTACCATCTTAGGAGAAACCTCTCCTGTATATGCGCCTTCCTCTTCGAAATGCATGTTCTGCACACCTACAGAGATATTGCTTCCCTGGATAGTATCGATGCAGGGTTTCACTGCAAAAAAAGATGGGTAGATGACGACTTCGTTAGTCGTGTCCTTAACCAATGGCTGGAGCTTTTTCAGCTCATCTATAGCTTCTTCTATAGTCTTATGCATCTTCCAGTTCCCTGCAATGATCGGTGTTCTCATAGACTAGAGACCAAGGATAGAGATTTATAAACTTTTCCGAAAAAATGCTCGTGTTGAAACTCTCGCTCTACTCGGTCAGTGCCGGATTCGCGTTTTGTAATCCTTACCCACAAGGTGGTACTGACTACAGTTTTAACAGAGCAGATTTATATATTACCACTGGACATCCTCTTGTGAGGTATTTAAGGCTAACAGATTCTTTTCATTCCATGACATTCCGTGAACTATGTTATTGGAACAGCAGGACATATGGCAATGCAGTCCGTATACGACGCTTATCGTTAGTCTGGACCTTCGCGATCCTGTGTTTGGCCACTCCTCTCACTAACTGGCTCATCCCGTTCTCGTATCGGATATTCCAAAAGGACGTGGTGATGCGGTTTTAAGGGGATTCTATAGATAATTTTATATATTCTACTATGAATAGGACTAGTGGGATGGGGGTCATAAATTTCTTTGAATCACTTAGTCATCTCGAGCCTAAGTGCGAGAACTGTCAGTCTACTATAGATTATGGTGTAACGACAAGATTTGATGATGAGAAAGGCTGTCATGTCTGCCTGAAATGCGGTCAGGAACTTAAGTGAAGAATCCGCTCAATTTGCTCTGTTCTTTGTTCTCTGAGAGTTCTTTTCCGCTATACCCAAATATTTCCAGAATCCTGTCTACTGCAGGAATGATCTGATTATTGATATAATATTCTGCATCATAATCCTCTTTAGTCACTTCATCAGGAAGTTTCACTCGATCTCCAATATTCCCTTCTCCTCTTGTCACGACATAATTGATGATCATCCCAGGATTCACGACAATCCCTTTTTTCTCTATCCTCATAGCTGCCTTTACATGAGGACCCTGGGTATCATAATCCTTGATCTTTTTCTGGATCTGAGTGCTTATCGTGACAGAATCGATATCCATCTCCTGCGCCCGAAGCTTCTGGATAATCTTTCCTATATGTGCGACCGCTTTCTTAGGATCATGATCCCGAAGAAGTATATCCAAGACATTTTTCTGTACATCTTTACCTATACGGCTCCAATTCCTTCGGACAGTCTCGAATCCTTTAATGAGTATATTTCCCTTGTCATCCAATAAAGCATACCTCTTCTTCGCTCCTGTCTCAGAAGCTTTAGCTTTGACAAAGATGCCAGATGGATAATGTCCCTCAAATTCGAGTTCCATCAGCTCAGGCAATTCCAGATTGATCCTATCAATAAGTTTCCTAGCGTCATTGATCTCCTTTCCGTCGAGCTTCAAAAAGATAGAATCTGTATCTCCATAAACTACCTTGAACCCGGTTTCTTCTGCACGTTCAATAACCATATTGATATAATGCCTTCCCCAGCTCGTTACAGCTTCTGCTGATTCGAGTGAGTACCATCTTGCAGCATAGAATCCTAAATATCCATAAGATGAGTTAGCGATAAGCTTCAGGTTCTGCTGCTTGGCCAGGAGGAAAGCGTCTTCTTTACCTGAAGAGATTATCTTCTTTATCCTGATCCTTCTTGTGATAAGATCATTGATGATTGTCGGGATGAACCCTTTCTTTTTCTTGCAGAACCAGATCCCGTCAATCCCCCCTTCTGCTGAACTCTCAAGGTCTCTGCAGCATCTGCATTTGTAGGTCTCTGGAGATATGTTATGGGATGAGATGATACTTGGATATAAGCTCCTATAATCGAAAATCACAAGGTTCTTGTAAAGACCTGGGCTGGGTTCGAAGACAAATGCGCCCTGGAATGTATGCTGCATCCGGGTTCGAATCTCTTCATATCCTGGCTTGTTCGGTACGATCTCGTTTATTTCGCCTGCCATCCTGATAAGATACCATTCGATAAGCTGAGACATACCCATCTTGATGCAGTCCTGGATATTTATCCCGATCATCTTTGAGAGTTCAGTGATGTTAGGGAATAGCTTCCTGCAGATCTCGTATACGAGCAATGAGTCCTGGAGGTTGTACTCACCATATTTCTCCAGCATCTCAGGATGATTATCCCAGGTATCAGCGAGCGCATCCATGTCGACCTCGTCCTTCTTCTCTCCAAGAAGCGCTTTAGAGACCTCATCGAGTGAAAGGGAGTCCAGTTTCATGGACCTGCCGAATATGTTCTTGATGAATGCATGCATATCCAGGTGCACTATCCCTGTCATGGTCCCGGACTTGTTCCTCTGGCGTTTCACATCCACTCCAGAATAATCCAGGCCGATATCCAGAGGGATCCGATATTTCTTTGCACGCTCTACGATATATGGCAGATCAAACCCTTCAGAAAAATATCCTGTCAGGATATCCGGTTTCTCTTTCTCGATGACACTCTTGAAAGCCTCTATGAGGTCAGATTCAGAATCCACGAATTGGATGTATGCATGATCTGTCGGGAACTTTTTCCAGGTTATCACTTTCTTATAATCTGCTCCATAGAATGAGATCATGATTATCGGGTTGTTCTTCGGATCGATCGCACGTCCGTCAGGGTTATAAGTCTCAATATCAAACCCAATGATCTTCGGTTCATCAAAGGAATCTCCTTCGATCGGAGAGACTGACTCAGCTTTGATCACAGGAACACGGGATTTCATCTGAAAAGGCTCTCCAGTCACTTCTAAGGGTGAGAGAGGCAATATCTTCTTATCCATCATATACCTTCTGACGAATTTGATATCGTATTCATAAGTCTCATTCACTCCCTCAATATCTTTTATGATACTGCGGAGCATTGGAACGCTTTTTGGGAAATTTACATAGACCTTCAATACAGTCTTCTTGACTCCTAATAGGCTCATCTCTTCTTTCATCACTTCTGTGACTTTCGCTGAAAATGTCTTGTCTTCAGTCTGAGTCAGGGAGATCGTAGAGGTCAAAGAAGAGAGATTTGCATTGTCATCCGGAATCACGATGAAATAAGGGCGAAAAGAGAAATCAACTACACAGACCCTTTTCCTGTCTTCAGTCCTGCCATATAGGAGGATCGCCGGCTTTTCATCTATTATAGAGTAACTGACATCTATCGGGTAGAATCTGAAAGCATTCGTCATAGTCTGATGTGAGTGATGGATTTTATTTAAAATTTGTGGACTAAAGTATATAAAACAGCTCACAAAGATTTATATACTAAATGCGAACCTACCAAATGGAGGGGGTAAACATGATAGATGTCGTGATTATAGGGGGAGGGCCAGCAGGTGTCACGGCAGCAATCTATGCTGCAAGATATAGGATTTCTACTCTTCTTATATGCGAAGAATTCGGCGGGCAGGTCAATAAGACCCACAAAATCGAGAATTATCCTGGTTTTCCATCCATTTCCGGACCTGAGCTGTCAGC
>JAUUYB010000149.1 GCA_030590605.1 Candidatus Woesearchaeota archaeon | reverse complement strand
GGGTGTGCGATGATGGATAAGAAAGGGCTTGTGGGAGACTCGGTGACCGGTTGGATACTCAAGTTCACGCTCATCATAATCGTTGTCATATCAGTCATAACTATAGTAAATGTTGCGATCAGGGAAGAAGTGAAGACCTTCGAGGTCGAGAGCACTGTATTCTATCATAAGGTTCTCACTATGGATGGAGGGATATCTTATGTTGACGGAGACACAGGAAGGGTGATGATGGGGATCATCGATTACGACAAGATGAAAAAAGACCCGGATTTCCTTGACACGATCTTTGGAGAGAGCTCTAAAATGACCGCTAATTTCTCTGTGACAGGAGAGACTCTCCACGCAGAAGTATACTATCAGAAATCAGAATTCAAGCCTCTTCTCGTATATTTCAAGGCAAATGCCAAGAGCAGGGTAGAAGGAGTTGCTATAGGGATCCCTGTGACTATTCGGTCGGATGACCTCGAGAAGCAGGAGCAGGGAATCCTCACTGCGACGATACTTTCACCAGGAGAATGATAAGCAAAAGAGGAGTGTCAGAGGGAGCCATCAGTTTTTTCATCTACTTGGCGTACTTCCTCATGTTCATGATGTTCTACTTGCTGATGTCATCCTCTGATGCGCTGAAAGAGGTCATGATCGAAGGGGAAGGACGGACAGTAAGGGCGAACGATTTCTTATTATCCGCATTGAGGACTGATGTGGTGGTAGAAGGTGAGCAGATGGATCTGGCTGACCTCATCGGAAAGGCCACGATAGACGAAAGTTACAGGCGGGTGGTCAGATCAGAGATCCGTAAGGTCATAATGCCTACAGATGCTGATCCTGCGTTGGGAAACAACGAGCGATACGAGCTGATGGTGTCTTTTCCTGTAGGCGTGCCGTACAAGAATAAGCGTACAGTCGATTCAGACTATTCTAAGTGGGTAAGGCATAATCATGAAGGAAGTTATTATGTGGGAAAGTTCGCACCAAGCGATCGGATGAGAGTAGCAGAGATGATACTGCCAAACCCTGATGGACAACTGATAAATGTCACTCTATATGTAGATGAAGATCCTGGTGAAGAATTGGATTATACGATCAAGGATATGATGCTCTACGGGTTATACCCTGGCGAGATGCTCGAGGACAACAATGGAAAGAAGATTGTCGCATGGGATATCGGAGGCAGAGTCTTGCTTTCAGTGGATGGCGCTCCTTGTGTATCAGCATATGCATCGATCGATGGTGACGATGCTGCGGTCTGCAAAAGTGATGGACTGATCCCACCCAAAGATGATGATATGCTTGCGCTTTCTATGTATTTCTCAGGGAATGAGGTGCCTGATCCAAGCGGAGATGATCCTTCTGACCCAGATTCCCCTGAGCCTTCTGATCCTCCGGTCAATATCTACAATTTCCTCCATGACCAGGAACCAGCATCGACTTTCACGTTGAGATATGGATCCCATCAGGTCGAATGGGTCGCATGGGGGAGGATAATCTATAATGACCCGACGCTGTACTTCGCAAAGGTAGCAGATTCGGAAAAGATTTGCCCTAATGGAGTGAAGAGATTCGAGAATTTCGTTTTCTGTACGGATAGTAATCGCGTCAACCTGAATACTAACTATGTGATCATGAATAATCTGGATTCATTCAAGACCGACTTGCAGTTGAAGGATGAGGGGTATCTGCCATGAAGAAGGCGATGTGGTTTGAGAGCTTCTTTTTGTTCCTTACATTTCTGGTCCTTACCTCCGCCCTATTGGTTGTATCAGACAAGGAAGAAAAGCTTGATTGGCTGGTTGGAGAGCGGGCATTCATGTTGACTGATACTGCGCAGAAATCAGAGAAGGCGCTTCTCTATCTTGACCAGGCAGCTCAGTACGCATCAGAGGAGGCACTTCTTGCATACAGCGACCGAAGCAAGAGCAGCTGCGGTCACTTGATGGATACTCCTAGATGGAATTCACAGACAGCAAAGTGTTTTCCATTGTCTGACCGAAAGTTCCAGGATGAGTTCCTGCTATATTTCCGTGATGCTTTCGATAGGTATCTCAGACAGGCAGGGATTCTTCCAAGTGAGTATTATTTGATTTCATATTTTGATTCAGAAGGTCTCCACATTGTGGGAAAGACCGATCTCGCCTTGACATTGAGAATCACTGATAAGTCTAAGTTAGGGTTGTTTCCCCGGACTGATGATTTCGTCAATCCTCCATTAGAGAGTCTTCCTGTAGGGACAATATTCTCATTCATCATACCTAAGGAAATTGACATATTGGAGATAGACCTTCATAGTGGGACTTGGGTGAGTCAGCTGAGCCAGGAGGAGGTCGTGCTTCTGAAAGCAGGCACTCTCCGCGAGGAAGGGTATTGGATCAAGAGTGACACAGTAGGCAAGCTGGTAGACATGATGAATGCAGAAGGTTATGGTGTAGATAGTTCGAACTGGATGGATGCGGACATAACAGTATATGATTGGAGGACCATAATAGAATCAGATCCTGATTTATTTGTCACTGACTCGACCGTAGCTGCGATATTGAAAGAACG
>JAUUYB010000045.1 GCA_030590605.1 Candidatus Woesearchaeota archaeon | reverse complement strand
CTCGCAATCCGGACAGGATGTGTCTATCCATCTCAACTGATTGTCTATCGGATGAGGGTCATTATATCCAAGTCCGATAGTTCTTTTGTAATAGTAAGCGAAAAGGTTCGGGAACTGCTCCTTCTCTGAGATGATGAGAGTGGACTGGTCTATGTAGGGAGCAGCGAAATCAACAGCAGCCTCAATATCAGGGGAATTTACGGTGAATGCAGCGAACAAGAAAACCGATACCTCCAAAACAACAATACCGATGAACAAAAACTTCTTCCATCTCAACTTACTCATCCTGAACCCCAGATATAGGTATGCAAGAGGGATCATGAAGATTATATATCTGATACCGAAAAAAGAAAAGAGGAATACATCTATGAACACTATGTATAATATCGCAGACACTAACACTAACGCAATGATGATCCAGTCAGATAACCATGCATCAAACCTAAGAATCAATCTTTTGACATCCTTCCTGAAAAATACTATCAAGATGAATATGATAACTGATAAAATAAATCCTGTGATAAAAAGCCAACGCAATGACGAGTCTGAAAACGGCAGGAGCTTCAGCAACCGTGGAGCGATGTAGATATGATAAAGCTCGAAAAAAGATCTTATGAGCCTGAAAAATGTCAGAGCGTACACACAGACAACCGCCAATAACATAGTTGCCCATCTCTTATCGAACCGATTATGGAAGAACACCCACATCACGAGCTGCGAAAGGATGAAAGGCAGGACACCGAGAAGATGAGTATAAAGCATGATCAATGTAATCAATCCATACAACAGGATGAAAATAGTCTTCCCGGTCTTCACATACTTGATCAGGAAAAAGACCATGGCCAAGAAAAGAAATACGTAAAGGGAATACATCCTCGCTTCTCTGGAATAATATATGAAGATATTTGATAAGGTGAAAAGGATACTTATCAGAAAAGCATCTTTCCTCCAGAATATCTTACTGGCAACCAAAAAGAAAGTTATGCAAGCCAATATTCCGAAAATCACAGGGAAAATCCTCAACGAGAACTCATCAATCCCTAACATCGATATCGAGAACCGCTCTATCACGTAGAAGAGAGGGAAATGCCAGTCCTGATATGCGGTCCCGAGAGCGAACTCAAGGGTCCAGAACTCATCTCTCCAAAGATTCTCCTGAGCCATACCGAAAAATCTCGTAAGTACAGAAAGAATCGCTATGAACAGCAATTGAAGCTTCATCCTTATCCGAAGACAAGAGAGTTATAAAAAGATTATGAAACAAAGGGCTATTATGAAATCCTTCGCTACTATCGTCAGTCCGAGCTTCCACACTGAACACATTGGAGCCGTCGCGAGGGGAAGCTCCCTACGGGAACGCAGGCTTCTCGACGAAAGTAAGAGCTAGCGAGGAAGATAGTAGCTTCCGAAGGGATAGGATTTCATAATAGCCGAAATAAAGAGGGCGGTTTGAGCATATCCCTGTACATTTTATAGAAAAACAAAAAATCAGGAAAATTAATAAATGAAACTGGTTTTACCGGTGACATGGGGGTTTTCAAGAACAAATACAACCTGATGTTCATAGGTTTCATGATATTCTATATGTTCTTGCTGAACTATAATAATGTCCATGTGCTAGAGTGGGATGACTCAAGACATGCGGTCCAAGGCCACCTGATGTATGACTACTTCAGGACACTTGCCTCAGGAGATTATATGTCCTACAGCGAATTTGTCGGATATTACGGCGAAAAAGGAATCTCTCCAGGATCAGGATACAACATCGGATGGTATGCATGGTTCGACCCGCCTGCTTATGCAATCGGACAGGCCATCGTCTTCTGGATAATGGGCGCAAGCGTATTCACCGCTAGATTCACCACTCACCTCATGATACTATTCCTCTCTCCATTCCTCTACCTGCTCGCCTCACGAATCCTCTCGAGCAAAAAACTCGGGCTTATCGCCACTGTCATCTTTTTTATGTCATATATCGGTTTTTATTTCGGGAGGCTCGCTATCCTTGCAGTCCCTATCGCACTCCTGATGTGCGGATGGTACTACCTCCTATTCTATGGTAAATCCAAGACATATGCAATCAAGATATCCCAATCAATCACGCTGAGGTTCAAGTGGACTGTCTTCTGGAGCGCAATCTGCCTTACAGCTGCCACATTGATGAAGTACCAGAGCCTGATCTTCGCAGTCGGATTCATGGCGGTCTACATCCTCTACCTGTTCATATCTGAAGCAAGAAAGAAAGGGATCAAAGATGTCTCAGACATATTTTCAGTCATGAAATCATCCGGGGGATGGTCACTTGGATGGAACTTTGTCTTCCAGGTCATGATAGTCTTCCTCATCGGAGGAATATGGATGAAAGCCGCGTTACTAGATAACGGCATGCTGGACAGGATAAGATACGAAGGGACAGGAAGGCAGAGGGATTGGACACCTACTTACATACTCTCATTCGTAATCCAGACCTTCGCTCAGACCAGATTCTCTTTTCCATACGATAATACGATACCCGGAAATTCACTCAAGTACATCATACCCAGCATGGCATGGTTCGCGCTCATACCAATCATCGCGGGATTGAGAAAAGGGTCTTTCCTAAAGAAGAACCCTCGATTGTTCATCTATATAGGAATCATCTATCTGATCTCCACATTCCTTATATCAAACAGACAGCTTAGATACATGATACATGCAATACCCTTTGTCGCCATGCTAATCGCCCTAGGCATAGGGATGAGCGCAGACTTCCTCAAGAAGAGATTCAATTTCAAATATGGGCTGTTGCTGATCATGATACCTCTAATAGGAGGATCACTCTACGTCGACGATGCGATCCATAAGATGAGCCAACGAAACTATGGAGTTTACTCCGATGAGCTGGTCCAGTATATGGACACACTGGACAACCCTAAGCTTCTCCTGAATATCAAGAACAAGATAGAAGCGGAAGAGACAGGATATTACTATAACCCGGACCTGTTCATCTTCGAGGCGATGACAGTGAACGATAAGTTCAATGCAAGAACCATGGACCAATACGTCTCCTATGTACCCTGGGTCGCAATAGAGTCCAACCACAAGGATTTCTTCAGCCAAGTCTCACAATTCAATGACCAGATGAAAACATATATAGTCGCCTTCAAGTATGATGCCGGAGGGGAGAACATGGTCGCTCCGATGAGGGAGGATATGAAGGAACTCGGTTTCACAGAGACAGAACTTGAATGGTATTATGTGTACGAAAAATGATACGCCGCCTAGCAACAGAATGGGTCACAGACATGACCTCACTTGGAAGCCTGCCCTTCTATGTACTCATAACCGTATGCCTCCTGTCGCTTGGAGAATCTACAGCATTCATCTCTCTCACCATCTCCCTTATCCTGATCTATCTTGTAGCAATCCCTATCCGCCTCCTTTTCTACAAAGAACGGCCGGAAAACAAGAAAAGACCTAAATCCTACAAACACCTAATAGAGAAGATCGACTACGCAAGTTTTCCGAGCATCCACTCAGCAAGAATCGCAGCGATTTGCTCAGCTCTTGGAATGCTCTATAGAAACCCATTCTTCTTACTATTTCTCGGCACCACACTTATCCTGGTCATGGTGTCCAGGGTGCTACTCAAGAAACATGATATCATTGATGTAATCGCAGGAGCAATACTTGGAATATTCATAGGGATGGTCACGATATCCTTTTTCTGATCCGGTCTCCCAAGAAGACAAGGAACACAAGTCCGATAAGATAAGGCACTACTGTCCCGAGTGCCTGCTGGGCTGCAGCGATCCCTACAGGAACACCTATCTTCACGAACAGATACACCCCTGCCCCTTGCGCAAATCCGAGGCCATTCACAGTAAAAGGAACAAGCATCATGATGCCCTGAACAGAGCCTATCAATATCACATAGATAAGAGGAACACTTACATCAAGGGAGATGAAGAGTGTCCAAAGCGAGATGCTCAGCACAATAACTCCCAGAAATGTCAGCAACGCATTCAATAAGACTGTCCCTTTCCTATCGATAAAATTAGCAAATAATTCTTTTGAGAATCCTTTGAATCTCGAGGCGTACTTCCTTAGGATGTATTTTCTGATCAGGAGCCTGCCCTTCTGAGAAATCATGAACAATAACCCGACAATCCCAACAACAGAGACTCCAAGAAGCAGTATAAGCTCGTCAGACGAGAAGAAGACTGCAAATCCGACACACGCCATCGACAAGCTCACACCCAGTGTAATCAGCTTGTCAGTCATCACAGCAGCACTCCCCTTTCCAAGAGTCACTCCGTCCTTCTTCAGCATCGAAAGGACCAAAAACTCCCCCACTCTTCCAGGAAGAAAAAGGGTCGTAACCCAAGAGACGATGAAATACCTCAAATAACTCAGATATGTCAATCCGTCTCCTGCAGGCTCCATGAATAAGAACAAGGTTATTGATTTGATGAATAAGAAGAGAAGATATATCAACAATGCGATCAGGAAGATACCTACATCAGTACCTTTCAGAATCTCTGCCATCTCTCCCAGACCTACCTTCCAGAAAAGAATGCCCAGGATAGCCAGACCAAGCGACAACCTTACCCATATCTTCATAGGATATGAGCGCTTGAGATGGGTTTATATAATTTCCTAAGCACACACATCACCAAAAGATTTATATTCGGGCAGCTCACACTCATTTCTATAGGGGGATTACATGAATATACTCACGATACTGCAGTTCTTCATCATGACATGGGGTCTTGGCTTCAACCTAAGATTTCTGGTCAAGGAATCTGAAAATTATTATGAGCGGAACGCAATGCGTATCGCTTTCGGGCTCGCAGGGTTCCTGGTCCTGTCCCTCCTCCTGAACCTGATCCATATCCCGCTCGACTGGCGAATATTCATGCTACTTGCAATCGCAGGTCCAATATATGGGATAGTTACCGGGAAACTCAAGCTTGCATTACCTTCAATCAAACTCACAAAAGCGAACCTTGCTTTTTTTGTTGTACTGCTCCTATTCTCATTCACACTCTTCATGTACGCGTCTGGGGCATATAAATACCCATATCTCGAAGACAGCGATCCAGTATCCCATGCACTAGGCATCAAATGGCTCGCAACAGAAAAATCCATCCATGGACAGGAAGCGCTTTCAATGATCTCATATATCGATCCTTATCCTCCGGGATTTGATATCTTCATGTCTGTCCTTTACCAGACATCACATGATATGTTCTTCACGCTCAAATTCTTCAATTCACTCATCATCTCTCTTGGAATCATATTCTTCTATTTCATGGCGAAACGATTCACAGGAGACTATCGTAAAGCTCTCTTCTCAACCATGGTGCTCACTGCGATCCCATGTTATCTCAGTCATTTCATATGGGCACACGGCCTTGTCGTCACATTATTTTTCCCGCTTATCTACTCTCTTGAAATGTCTCTTGAGAATAAACGATGGTGGATCGCAATTGTTGTCGTCTTCGCAGCCATCCTCTTTGTCCAGCCATCTCAACCGATAAAGCTTGCTGTCATGGCAGGGATCTATATCCTAATCCGGATGATCTCAACTAGGAAGATCCAAAAAGAACTTTGGTACGGAGTCATTGTGGGCGGAATAATCTCCTTGATCTGGTGGGGAACGAAAGCTGCCGGCATGGTAGGAAGCCTTATCTCCACCAGGGAAGAGAAAGGTCAGATAGCTGCTGAAGCAAGCGGCGGGCTTTTCTCATCGCTCCAGAAAGCATTCCCTCCTGATGGGGGCACTGCCAGCAGAGTCTATAACTTCAATGATTTCTTCTATGCGAAAATGCAGAACATGATCAACAATCCTGTAGGCGTGGGAGTAGTCCTATATCTGCTCCTATTCGTCTCACTCATAATAATCTACTGGAAAGCATACAAAATCCTCAAAGGGATGAGGAATCCGAATATGTTACTCTATGGAGTACATGCAATCGCAGGCATCCCACTTATCCTCTTAGGCATCAGGTACCTATCTCTTATCATAACTCCAGTCTTTACGAGCCTATATTATGATCTGGCAGCTCTTGGCCTGCTATCGATCTCGCTTCTTGCTATCACGATAGCCGCTCCTGCACGGATGAAAAAGATGACCTGGACGACCATCACACTATCCTGGCTCACATTCACATTCCTTGGTATCAACTCAATAACATTCTCTCTTCCAGTGGGTCTGATCGCTTTTCGATTCTGGATGCTATATGCAATACCTTTCTCACTGATACTAGGAGAAGCAGGACTATTCTTATGGGATATCAGAAAGAAATGGGGAATCCTCGTATTGCTCCTCCCATTGATCCTAATAGGTATCTTCCTGACATCCGGTGTCCAGAAACATGCAGTCAACACCGCCATATGGGGGCATGCAGGAGCTTTCACACCTTATTTCCAGACAGATGAGATCGTGACATATAACTGGTTACGTACACTCCCTTATGACACTAAAGTATTCGATATCACAGGCAACGGAGAATTTGTCAGTGCGAGGGATAAGGATATGTGCTTCTATTGCGACTATTCCAAAAGGTTCAAAGAAGAGCTCTTCACGATGGATGCTCAAGAGATACATATCATCCTCAAAGAAGAAGGGTATGAGTATCTGATTTTCGGGGCGAACATCAACCACCGTATGCAGCACGTCATCAATGATTCAGATGAGATCCAGGTCCTGTTCAAAGACATCACTGAATCAGGTCTTTTCGTACCGGTCCACCAAGGGAATGCCGCTATAATCTTCAGGATTTCTTAATCACCAAAAGATATCTCTTCAGTTCTTTAAAGTCTATTATCTTGAACCAGAAACATAGACCAAGATATACCATGCCTGCGACACCTACAGAAATAATCAGGTTACCCCACACATTCAGGGGCAGCACACCCTTCAGAATATAGATAATCCCAAGATAGACGAATCCGAACAGGGAAGCGAGGATCCATTGCTTGACCGGCGAGCTGACATCGATTGTAGCCCTGACCCGCCTCGTGGTCAGGATCAACAGGAGGAGGTAGGATAAGGTGGTCGCGACTGCAGCACCAACCATCCCTAATGGGGGAATGAGTATCGTGTTCAATACCAGATTTGTCGTCGCAGCTACCAGAAGTATCTTCGTCACTGCCATCGGCTTCCCAATACCTAACAAAAGTGCTCGGTTCAGCTGGGAGATCGCAAAGAACAGCACTCCTACCAACAGGATCTGGAATGGAAATGCTCCCACCACATATTCACTGCCAAACATAAGGGAGAGGAAGAAATCAGGGAATGCGAGTACAGCAAGCACCAAAGGAATCATTGCAACCAGCACGTACTTATACAGCATCCTCAATCCTTCTGCTATCCTAGACAGATCTTTCTTTGCATAGAGTTCTGAAGCGATCGGTATGATCACTGTCGTGAGTCCATTCGAGAAAAACAGGATAAATAGGGCAGAAGGCAGTATGACATTGTAAATCCCGACTGTCGGCAAATCTGTGAAATATACCAGCATGAGAGAATCCATATATGCTATGATCTGCCCGCCGAAAGTGGCAAGAATCATAGGAAGTCCGAATGCGAGCACCATCTTGGTCGTATCTTTGAAATCCTTGATATTATGCTTGAGCACATTGAATTGAGCGAGTATGGCAGGCAGGAAAAATATGCTCACCACCAATGATGCCAATGAATAACTCAATGACGCTGAAAATACCCCATACCCAAGAGGTATGAAGATAAGGAGGAATATGAGCACCATGAGGTTTTGAGCTGGCTCCATGAATGTTCCGGTAGCAAACTTCTTAAATCCGATAAGTCCGCTCTTGATGTACCTGAAAACCATGCTCACCACGACATAGATCAACAGGATATTCAAAAGCATCTGAGCATCAGGGGCCTTAAAGTAATGAGTTGCT
>JAUUYB010000120.1 GCA_030590605.1 Candidatus Woesearchaeota archaeon | reverse complement strand
GTATCTTAGTAGGATATTTTTCTTAATGCGCTAGGATGTCTTTTATTATTACATTATTATTCATTTTATTTCTTTGTTTCGTTTCATAATTTCAACTATGAACTCGTTATATCAAAATGTTATTAAAAGAAGACGAGTAAAAGGGTTTTAACCTTTATACTTTACTCGTGAGTAAATAGCCCCGCCCGGATTTGAACCGAGGTCCCAGGACGTTTTCGGCGAAGTCGGAAACTTCAGGCATCTCCGATTCCTCGCCACCAAAATCCTGGATGATTGGCCACTACACTACGGGGCTATAGCCCCGTAGAAGAAGAATCCGTCTTATAAATCTTTCTCCTAAACAGGGTTTAGAATATCTACTAATCCTTCCAAAAACCGAGCATGTCTTCCTCGACGAAATGGAGGTCTGAAGGTATGATCAAGCACTGAGGATACTTGGTGAAACTCTTCTCTGCGAGGAGCTCTGCGCTGCTGCAGGCGATCTCTGCGTCGCTCGCACCTATACCTGCACAGCCTACACATTTTCGGTCTTTATCCAGACCAAGCTTAATGAGGAATTCCAAAGCTTCTTTTATAGTCATGTACTTCTCGTTATCAGGGTCAAGATCCAGCAGGATAAGAGTGTGAAGCTTGTTCTTGTCGTTCTTCTGGAAGACCTCAAAAGGAGTCTTCACGCCATCATTTGCGAACGGGATAGACGTGGCCTTGCCGAACTTGTATAGCTCTAGACCCACTATACCGATCGCATTCAGGATGGAAGCATTGTTGATCACTACCACCTCAATCCCTTCATGCATAGCCCGCATCTTAAGATCAGTATGAGTAGTTGCACCGAAAGGATCTCCTATGACCAGGAATGCAGCGTCCCCTTCCTTCGCGTCCTTAAGGATAGTCTCCTCAGCCTGCTGTTCAACAAGAGCCCTGTTTGCAGGGATGACACTTTTACCATAGAATCCTTCGAGCTTGTGGATGTCAACAGAAAGCGAAGAAGTGTATGTCTCCAGATAGACAGCATCACAATTCTTTATGGCTTCCAACCCCTTGACTGTAATATCCTTCTCGTCATGGAGTCCGAGCCCGATCATGTACAGAGTCATTTTCTCATCATGTCTGCGATGAATCCGAAGAGCACAATCTGGACGCCCACGCCCACTAGGAGTACAGAGAGCATCACTCTAGGCAACCCACCGACCTGCCCTGTTGAAATCACTTCATATATAACCCAAAGGCCGATCAGCGCTCCTAACAGGAAAAATAACCCTCCAAAAATCCCAAAGAACTTAAGAGGCTCATAGTCCCGGTAGACGCGGATGATGTTGATCCACGCCTTAAAAGCATAATCTAAAGGATTACTCATGAGCCTGCTCCTGGTCTTTCCACCTCTCTTCGCAAAGAATATAGGTATCTCAACGAGCCTGAATTTCTCCCTCACTACACGAATGATCTGCTCCTGAGTATATGTATGGGTAGAAGTTATCTTGACTTTCTCAGCGACAGCCCTTGTGAAAGCACGGAACCCAGTCTGGCCATCAGTTATCCTCATGTTGACAATACCTGAAATGACCTTAGAAAAAGCCATGTTCCCCAACTTTTTCATGAGCGGCATCGACTCTATCTTCCCCTTGAAACGGGATCCGAGCACGATATCGTACCCTTCTTCGAGCTTATCAAGAAGCTTAGGGATATATTTTGCAGGATACTGGCCATCAGCATCGGTATGCACGATTATGTCTGCTCCAGCACTAAGGCATTGTTCCATCTCAGTACGGAAAGTCTCAGCAAGACCCATGTTATGAGGATGCGAGTAGACTTTCGCCCCATGTCTCTTTGCGACTGCAGCAGTCCTATCTTTCGAGCCATCATCGACGACAAGGACCTGGTATTTCCTCTTAGTCAGGTCCATGACCCTCTTAATATCCTCTAATACAGAACCTATAGTCCTTTCCTCATTGAATGCCGGAATCGTAATCACTACTTTCATATATCACTATAATGAAGGTCTGTTTATATATATTTCTAACCCTCGTGCATAAGGACACTTTCTCCCTATCACAAATAGTAAATATACATGATTATAAAAAATACATATGAAATCTGAGGTGCATCGCGCCATCCTTAGGGCACTCAAGCTGACCCTCCGCTATCTGGAAGAAGGAAGCACCTACCGCCTCAGGGAACTCTCAGACCACACAGTCCATAATGCTTCCATATTCCAGGATGAAGACTCAATATCTATAGCGGTCATAATCTACGCATTGTCAAAGATCATCCAGCGAGACCAGAAAGTTCCAAAACCCCTGATCACTTCGATCCAGAATGCCAAACGACTTCTCACTGATCACAATATGAAAGATTATGTGGCAGAGGTCAGATCCATAACAAAACTGATCCAAAGCCTTGATTCTAAGATGAGTCTCTATATCCAGAAGGTCATCAACAATTCAGAGATCAAGAAAGGAAGCAGACTCTATGAGAACGGAATCTCGCTTTCCCGCGCAGCAGAGATGCTCGGAGTAAGCCAGTGGGAGATGATGGCATATGTCGGAAAGACATCTATCATAGATAAGACTCCAGTCTATTCAACGAATGTGAAGAAGAAGATCGAGCTTACCAGGAAAATCTTCTCGAACCCGCCCAACACATTGGTATTCGATTCAGGCCCTATAATCAGCCTCACCATGAACCACCTCATGTGGGTACTTGAACCGCTCAAAAAGATCATCAAAGGCCGCTTTCTCATCTCAGAGACTGTCAAGACCGAGCTCATAGACCGCCCTCTCGAAACCAGGAAATTCAAGTTCGAAGCACTCCACACAAACAGATACATCAACAAGAAGACACTCACAATAGTCCCGAAATCAGGTTATGAAGCATTGACGATCGAGCTCATGGAACTTTGCAACACCACATTCAAGACCAAAGCGATGCCGCTCCATATAGTCCATGAGGGTGAGATGGAGACTGTCGCAATCGCACTCCAACAGAAGAGCAAGTATGTAGTTGTAGATGAACGGACCACCAGGCTCTTCATCGAAAGCCCACACACCATCCGTGAGATCCTACAGTCCAAGCTCAGAAAGGATGTCATAGTCGATGAGACAAAACTCAAAAAAATCAAAAAGATATTCTCTAGGCTCTCAGCACTACGCTCAGTAGAGATAGCTACCTATGCATATGAAGCAGGACTTCTTGACCGCTACCTCCCAGACAGACCTTATCACAGGATCACTTTACTTGACGCTGTACTATGGGGACTCAAGCTAAATGGCTGCGCAGTATCAGAGAACGAGATACTAGACATAATAGCGCTTGAGAATTCCATTCATTCTACTGACGAGAAATAGACGCTATATCGACGAAAGATTTATAAACTCATTTTTCCAGGATATCTGTAGAGCCTAAATTTAGGGGGCAAATCAATCTTGGAGGTCTGAAAAATGGCGAAGAAAGTAACTAAAGTAGGAGTCAAAAAAGAAAAAGGATGGCTTTATTTTGTTGATAAGAACGGCGATGTCTCACGTGCTGAGATGGCAAGAGGCGGCAAGAAGAAAGGAAAGAAGAAAGTAGAGAAAGTCGCAAAAGCTGGAATCAAGAAAGAATCAGGCTATCTATATTTCGTTGACAAGCAAGGAGATATCTCCTGCGCAAAGATGGCAAGAGGAAGGTAAATCCTTCCATTTTTTTTATTTTTTTTTAATATTTTTTCTAAAATAAATTTTCAGAATTCATTTCTTATTATACTTAGGGCTTTGAAGGACCTTTATTATCTCCTCTGCCTTATTGTAAGCGAGATCGAGTCCGGT
>JAUUYB010000093.1 GCA_030590605.1 Candidatus Woesearchaeota archaeon | reverse complement strand
CAGTCCCTGCACATGACCAACGTGATTTCGATTTCGCAAAAAAATATGATCTTCCTATCAGGGTCGTAATCAACGCTCATGATCATGATCTCGATGCAGACAAGATGAGCAGGGCATTCACTGATGACGGGGTGTTGGTAAATTCTGGGGACTTCAACGGTTTAAATAATAAAGATGCCATCGAAGATATCTCAGCCTGGCTTGAGAAAGTGGAAAAAGGCAAACGAACCACTAATTATAAACTACGCGATTGGCTCATTTCCAGGCAGAGATATTGGGGAACTCCAATCCCTATAATCTATTGTGATAATTGCGGAACAGTCCCGGTCCCTGAAAATGAATTGCCCGTGATGCTTCCAGAAGATGTCAAGTTCACAGGAGAAGGTAATCCTCTACTGACATCTGAGAGTTTTGTCAATGTTAAATGCCCGATTTGCGGAGAAGACGCTAAGCGGGAGACTGATACAATGGACACATTCATAGATAGTTCATGGTATTATATGAGGTACACCACTCCAGACGTCGAGAATGCGCCGGTAGCTAAGGGAAGATCATCTTATTGGTTGCCAGTCGATCAGTATATCGGTGGAATCGAACATGCAATCCTACATCTTCTTTATGCAAGGTTTTTCACTAAGGTCATGAGAGACCTCGGGCTTATCGATATCGATGAGCCTTTTACAAGCCTGCTCTGTCAAGGGATGGTCATCAAGGACGGCCACAAGATGTCAAAATCTTTTGGGAACATAGTGGATCCTGGTCCGGTCATGGAGAAATTCGGGCCAGATACCATCAGACTATTTATCCTTTTTACTGCGCTTCCTGACAAAGAACTTGAATGGTCTGACCAAGGCATCCAAGGATCATACAGGTTCATGAACAAGATATGGGGGTTGCTCGATGATGATATCAAATTTGGAGACAAAAGCAACAAGGACGCGTTCATGATATCCAGGATGCATAAGACCATCAAGAAAATATCTGAACTGATCACAGGATTCAGGCATAGTCTAGCAGTCGGTGCATTGATGGAATTCGTCAATCATCTAGTGAAGTACAAAGAAAGCGAACCAGACAAGGAGACATATAAACAGATCGTACACAAGCTTATACTAATGCTTTCACCGTTCACTCCTCATATAGCTGAAGAGATGTGGGAAATCCAAGGGAACAAAGGGTTCGTATCGGTCCAGGATTGGCCAGGGTATGATGAATCCAAGATAGATGAGACCTCGGAATTCCTTGAAGACATGTTTGAGCAAACCAAATCAGATATCAGGTCTGTCATCAAGCTCTTCGGAAAAGAACCTAAGAAAATCACTTTAATCATTTCAGATTCATGGAAATTTGATCTTGTCGGGAAGCTAAAGGAAAAAATATCTGAGACCCGTAATGTCGGTGACCTGATCAAAGCATGCATGGATAAAGAGCATGGGAAAGAGATTGCGAAAATCATACCTAGATTAGCTAAAGATGAGACGAAGATACCTAAAATGGCACTCTCTTCTGATACTGAGAAAAATTTCTTTCTTATGAATAAAGAATCCCTTGAGACAGACTTTGAGTGTCTGGTCATCATAGTATTATCTGAAGATTCTAAAAACCCAAAATCCGGGAACGCACTTCCTGGGAAGCCTGCGATAGTGCTTGAATAAAGAAAGCAGGCACACCCAAGGATGGACAGAGATGCATAAACACAGTTGATCCTCGATCTTCCTCAGTCCCGCGACCCCAAGAGCATCGACACGCATCGTTAGAGCTGCTTCCGTCAGGATCTGACTCGGTTCCGAAATGCATCAATCCCAAGGGACAGGACGTCAACGTCCAACCGAAGACTGCGCCTATGCGCCAATGCCTCTCCCTGGGCTTCGACCCTGCCATAAAGCCCGTTGACAGTTACAAGGAAGGGCTAACTCCCCGGTCTAGCCTGCAAGTATTGAGAATCACTTATTCCTTTTTAAAGTTACTGGAATCAGCTATAGAAAAACTCAACATATCTGTATAACATAGAAACTTTTATTAAGTTTGTATGTTTTATGACTAAGCAGGGGGAACCATGACGTCAAACATCATATTTTTAGGCACAGCAGGAGATATGTTCACCTGCGGAAAGCAGATCCGGGCTTCAGGAGGGATGATAATCCAGGTGGATGGTTATCAGTTCCATATCGACCCCGGGCCGGGTGCTCTTGTTCGGGCAATGCAATTCGGTGTCAACCTGAGACAGAATACCGCAGTACTTGTATCCTGCAACCAGCTTATCCATTGCAATGATGTAAACGCAGTGGTCTCTGCGATGACCCATGAAGGTCTTGATGTCCAGGGAGTCTTGATAGGATCTGAAACATTCATCAACGGAGATGAAGAGAAGACATTCCTGACTGAGCATCACAAACGACTATTCGAGAAAGTCATCCCTGTCGGACCTGAGAAAAGGATCGGGATCGAGAATATTGAGATCACTACACTGAAGACGAAATCTGTTGACACCTCCCAGATCGGTTTCAAGATATTCACCCCAAAATTCGTAATGTCATATTCATCAGATACAGGCTACTCAAGCGAAATCGCGAAACAATACCAGAATTCTGATATCCTTATCCTGAATGTGACCCTGCCCTTCAACGAGAAGAATGATTATCTGCTCAGTTCGGATGATGCAGTAAGGATAATCGAAAAAGTCAAACCAAAACTTGCAGTCATCACGCATTTCGGAAAGAAGATGCTCTCTTCAGACCCGCTCTATGAATCAAGAGAGATACAGAAACAGACTGGAGTCCAGGTGATAGCAGCAAAAGACGGGCTTGAAGTAAATCCTCTTTCTTACTCCGCCTCGCTTAAACAAAAGACGCTTAATCTATATAATTAATGGTGATCACAGACGAATAGAAATACGTTATTTGAAGAATACCTCGGACTGAAGGAAATAGTAAAAGAAAACATTGCAGATAACAGTGTTTTGAGAGCAGATTTAGGAGATGTAAGATCAGGGATAGGTGACGCAAAGCGATACCTAACTGCTTCTTCTCCCTGGACCATCGGAGTTCTAACCTCTTCTTACTGGAAAAAATCAAGGGAAAAGAGGGGGATCACCAAAATTCGTTTAGGGAGATTGAGTGAAAAAGAAAAAGGTCTAGAAAAAGTCATCGCTCATGATAAAAAAAGGATCACCAGGTTAAACCAGGAAATCTTAAACCTCGCAGAAACATATCTTTGGCATATCGACGTTTATGCAGGTTCGCAAGTGGATTATGCGAAAGCGAAAATCAAAAGATTAGAAGATGTTCCTCTCAATTCATGTCTCCAAAGGATACTTATGACCCTAACATGGGATGAAGACGGGGTGCAAAGAGATGTCTCTATAGAAGGGGCTAAACCACTTTATCTGCTTCAGCAGAAAACAGAAGCGATTGTCGATATCCAGCTGGTAGATTGGGATATAATCGATACAAGGAGGAAATACGAGAAAAAAGAAATCTATATGGGAAGACCTATGAAAGAAGTTATAGTAAGACGATCATGATCCCATATCCTATAAAGCAGCCTGCACTGATGAAAGGCATAGCCGGATAGAACTTATCTTTCTGTGAGTTGAATAAAAGTAGAGAAAGAGCAATACCCGCACCTACAGTAATCAGGAACGCAAAGCCTAATGCATGTAACTTTGGTACATGTGAGATGATTAAGTCTTCCATCACAGCCGCTGCAAACAGAAGAGGAAAAGCGATATCTCCACCACCAAGGATAGCTGTTTTTGCAGTCCCAGTCGTCTTCGTTCCTTTCTTTGATGTTTTCGGAACCTGATAGGACATGGAGAGTCCAGCAAATGATTTTGATTCGATCTGGAACTCAGCTAGCTTGATCATGTGCTTGCTCTTCCAGACAGCGAACATATCATAACCTGATATGAGGATCAAGAGGAAAGTTGCGCTGAACAGGTTCAATAATGGGAGGATAAGGATAGTAATCCCTGTGTATACGAATATCTCTGTGAAATTATGGATGATGGGGTTTGGTTTCCAGACCCTGATGATCCCGAAGAAGACACCTAAACCTATAGCGAACCATCCTGGCAAATAGACATCGAAAGATATCGTGAGTGTCATAGCGATCGCGAACCAGAACCAGAGTTTCCAGACTTTTCTCAGCCTGAATCTGATGAGTATGAACAATAATCCAGTTCCGATCAGGACCATAACTATCAAAGCGAGGAAAGTATATGATTTGTCATGTTGATCCAGATCAGGTTGTTCTCCGACTATCGTGTCAGCATGGACTATGGATATATCTCCAGCTTCGTCAGTCTCAATATTGATATACTTGTTGACTGTGAATAGACCTACTATCTGGGCTGCGAAGAAGAGAGCGATTAGAATCAGCGTCACTTTGACAGTATGTTTCATACCTTCTGAATGTGCGTCTATTAGTATAAAAAGGTATCCTTCCAAAATATTTATATAATCGGCAGACAGTCTGTCTAGGAATGACAGGGACAGTGACTCCATGGGAGGTCAAGGGCGACATCAATTATGATAAGCTCATAAAGGAATTTGGTGTCAAGCCATTCAAGACACTTCCTGATGAGTTCAAGGAAAATGTCCTCTTTCGTAGAGGAGTCGTCTTTGCACATAGGGATCTCCAGAGGATCATGGAAGCTAAGAAAGCGGGAAAACCATTCTCTATGATGACCGGGCTCATGCCTTCAGGGAATTTTCATATAGGGCACATGCTTGTCGCTCAGCAGATAATCGCTTATCAGAAGCTCGGAGCTAAGGTCTATGTGGCAGTCGCTGATGTCGAATGCTATCACGCTCGGGGTCAAAGCATCAAGGAGTCCAGGGAGATCGCGATCGAGCAGTATATCCTGAATTACATCGCTCTCGGGCTCAAACCTGAGAATTGTGAGATATACTTCCAGAGCGACAGGTCCAAGGATGAAAAGAAAACGAATGCGTACTACCGGCTCCAGAATCTTTTGGCACGGCATGCGACATTCAACGAGTTTCGAGCAGTCTATGGCGAGATCTCTCCTGGAAAGATGATATCTGCGCTATTGCAGGCAGCAGATATGCTTCATCCTCAGCTTCCTGAATTCGGTGGGGAGCCTCAGCCTACTGTCATTCCAGTCGGAATCGACCAGGATCCT
>JAUUYB010000048.1 GCA_030590605.1 Candidatus Woesearchaeota archaeon | reverse complement strand
CAAAGAGCTTGACTCCAGTCCGGATCTCATCCCTTACAAAAGATTCATCGAAACTGTGCATGGAATGATAGAGCATCTTGATTATCGAGTTCCCGTTCTCAATCGGATGATAAGTGAGACCCAATACCCTGAAGAGCCGGTCTCTCCAACCTTTCTCCGGATAGTATTCGCATGTGAAAAGATTTTCCCTGCTCCGGATGAAGCTAGTGATCCTCTTCTTGTTTACAGCGGCGTTCGGGAGTTCGGAAAGCATAAGTGTGGGGTTCCTGGTGAATGGGAGCTCAAGATCCAGCATCACAGGTATGTCTCTTCCGTACATCTCGATGTCATGCAGAGAACGATGCAAGGCACTCTTCCTCGCAAAAGGGGAAATCCAGTAACCATCCTCTTTCTTCAGGACAGGCCAGTAGATATTTTTCCTGAATCCCTTGAACTTTTTCGATATATCCCTAAATTCCTTGACAGAAGATGCAGCCAGATAAAGATTCGAATCCCAATCGATAAGAGCTGATTTCCTGATGTTCAATTTATCAGGGAACTCTTCAAAGAAACTGATGATCATCTGCGTTCCACCGCAAGATTGTGCGCCTTGATATAATTCTCAGCGAGGAATTTCCAGTCTGCAGTGAAAGCGAGCTTATTTGCGCGGATCTTGTTCCTGATCCGGTCATGGACATCGAGATGCAGGTATCTCTTGAAGACTTTCAGAAGATCCTCTCTAGCATCTTCGTAGAGCCGGTCCTTCCTCTTGATAACAAAGATACCTCTGTTCGGATCATCGTCAGGGTAACGCTCCTGGATGTATCTTCCGAATCCGGCAAGGTCTGTCGTTATCGCGGCGATCCCTACTGCTGCCGCCTCTAAAGGAGTGTAACCCCATGGTTCATAATAAGAAGGAAAAATCCCTAAGTGACATGCCATCATGGAGTCTTTATAGTCAGTGTTAAGGAGCCTATCATCTCCGGTAAGATAGACAGGATAGAATACTGCCTTGACGCGGTCTTCCGGTTTATTCATCAGGCCATTTTTCTTAAGCCCGTTCAGGATAGGGTCGTTTTCTTCATCATACATCTCATGAGTGCAGAGCGGAGGGGTACCTTCACGCTTGAGCAGATTGAGTTTCTTCTTGATGTCATGCAAGAAGTCTTCCTTGAATATGTTTTTTCGTGTAAGTCTCCTGTCGTTTATCAGGGAGGACATAATCCTGGTGTTGACCTCTTGGCTATGGTCTTCCAGCAACCCTTTCAAGTTCCTGAAGTAGGTCTGGTTCTCGAGTACCTCAGTACGGATGGTCCGTTGGTTCGCAGGCACCCAAAAAAAGGTCACTACAGTCTTATTAGGGTGTTCTTTTTTCATGTGCTCATTCAACTGCCCTAAGGCTTCGGTCATGATATCCATACCCTTATCATGGTATTCATACCTGCCGCATATGAAGAAGAACAGGGTGTTATCGAGATCGAATGTCTGGTAGGGAAAGAAGTAATGCATGCAGAAATCCTGCACCTTGCTCTTCATCGCCTTATGTTTGACAGACACCTCTTCAAAGGTCGGGAATTTATTCATATCAAGGCCATTCAACAAGAGCACATCCGGTTTGATACCTAACAGTTTCTCTGCTTCCAATCCGGTTATTTCGGATACAGTAGTGAAGACAGATGAATGTTCTGCGCAGGCTTTCTCCATCTGCCATTTCGACAGTACACCTCGCTTCCTTGCTTCCTCTTCCGGGTCAATCTTATCGAAGACTGCATAGAGATCGACATTTGCGCTTGCCATCGCTCTTCCGAGCATTGTAGCATGCGTGGTGAAGACAGTGCCGATATCGATCTTGTTCTTGCGGAGATAGAGCGCGGCTCCACCTGCCATCCATTCATGGAACTGTGCGACGATCTTCTCTTTTGGATGCACTGCCTTGATCTTTTCAAGAAGCTTTCCGACTGCCCGCGACCAGATCAACGGAGTGTCGAAATCGAAGAAGTCAGATCCAAGAGAATCTATTCCAAATCCTTCATAGAGATCAGTCTTGATATCATCATTCTGGTTCGTGAAATCATTATAATCTATGAGGATGGTCTGAGGTTCTCCTTTCGTGAGCCAGTGACCGAAATGGCAATGGATACCTTCGGTCGCAAGCTCATCAAAAATCCTTTTCATGTCTGGAGAGCATACACTCTCTACAAACTCTTTCTTATCCGGAAAATAAGGGCCGATGAGAACATAATTCTGTTTCCCATAATACGAGACCATGAGTTCGATCTTCGACTTCACGACCGTGTATATCCCGCCGACCTTATTGCATACTTCCCAAGACGCTTCAAAGAACATGTCTCCGTCAGCTTCCACTTTTCACCTCTTAATCCCAGCGGATATATTCCCACCTGCCATTTCGGTATTTAAATATTTAGGACTACTTTAAAATAGAAAATGACATAATCGTGTCATGGGCCAGGAGAAAATGATTCATAATCTCAGTCATCGACAAAGATCATTTCATGTCCTTTGTCATTCTTTGGGTGTTTTTTATTGATGATCCTTTCTGCTGAGTAATTATGCAACCTGCTTATCTGATGCGTAAGCTGGAGAGTGTCGATCGAATGGATACAATCTTTCCCCAGGACATCGTTAAGATCCGGAACGATCTCTGCATTGAATATCTCGATCAGATCTGATGGCTGAGGGGATTCAAGGACGAACATGAGGACCACCCTTCCATTCTTTTCTCCTACAAATGATTCTAAAATATGCTTGACATAGACATACTTCGGGCTAAATTTTGCCAGACCTGACATGAACATGTCTTTCGTTATTCCTGTTTTCAGAGTCACCAGATAGAGGTCCCTTCCATGGAACAGGCCTGTGCCTTGCGTGGAAAGATCCAGATGAGTATAGTATCTTAGATTTCCGGATTCTTCGAGCTTTTTTCGCTTCCGGTTTACAGTCTTCAATGGAATCCCAGTTATCTTTGAGATCTGATTGTCAGAACTTCTCGGATTCAGTATAAGCTCCTTGATTATCTTTCTGGACGGTTCATCTAGCGGTTTCATCAATATATCCCCCTTTAATAGTAAAAAATGACATGAATATGTCAATTATCGGAGGTAACTCATATAAAAATATATCGATATTTTCTCGACTCAAATCTGGGTTTCAAAAATAACCCAAAGATTTATATAGGTATTTTCGGTAAATTCAATCACTGGTACAAAATCATGATTTTGGTAGAGGAGAACTCAAACACCAAAATAGACTGATAGCTATAGGTTTAAACACAACAGTAAAAGAGGAAAGATGATATGAAAGTCCTTATGTTCGGATGGGAATTCCCACCACACAGCAGCGGCGGTCTCGGTACAGCATGTGCTGGGCTCACTAAAGGACTCTCGAATCACGGTGTTGATGTGACCTTTGTTATCCCTTCTTCTAAGATAGATGTGCAGAGCAGCCATGTGAACCTGATAGTAGCTGATAGGACCAAGGCCAAGCAAAGCATATCTGTAACTTTTGTGGACTCTCTCCTCTCTCCTTATATGAACATCAAAGATTATGTAGGCAAGCTTGAACTCATAACAGATTCTCTGCCTCCTGGCGCAGGATCAGTCTATGGCAAGGACCTCTTCCAAGAGGTCTACAGATTGAGCGAGAAAGCGAAAATCATAGCACTCTCGGATAATTTCGACATCATCCATTGCCATGACTGGATGACATACCCTTCAGGTATCAAGGCGAAAAAAGTATTAGGAAAACCATTAGTCGTACATATACATGCTACTGAGTTCGACAGAACCGGCGGCAATCCGAACCAGGTAATCTACAATATGGAACGCGAAGGATTCAATGAAGCAGACAAGATCCTTGCAGTATCGAATTTCACCAAACAAAAAGTGGTGGACCATTACGGGATCGACCCAGACAAAGTAGAAGTCGTACATAACGCAGTCGAATTCAACGGATACAAAGGAAGAAAAAATAGTGGAATCAATGCATTAGACAAAGTCGTCCTTTTCCTTGGCAGGCTCACCATGCAGAAAGGTCCAGAGTACTTCCTATATGCAGCTAAAAGAGTACTTGAACATGACCCGAATGTCACGTTCGTCGTAGCGGGAACAGGAGACATGGAGCAGTTCATGATAAACAAATCATGCGAGCTCGGCATCTCAGACAAGGTCAGGTTCACAGGGTTCCTTAGCGGAGATGATATAGACAGGGCATACAGCATGGCAGATCTCTATGTAATGCCATCCATATCAGAACCGTTCGGCATCACGCCTCTTGAATCTCTCAGGAACGGAACGCCGGTACTGATATCGAAACAGTCAGGCGTCTCAGAAGTCCTGGATCATTGCCTGAAAGTCGATTTCTGGGACATCGATCAGATGGCAAACAAGATCCTCGGAGTCCTCAATTGGCAGGAACTCCATACAGAACTAAAAGAGAACGGAAAGCATGAGGTAATGCAGTTCTCCTGGGACGATCCTGCATCGAAATGCATGGAAGTCTATCATGAGCTTACATAACGTCATCATAATCATATATAGGGGTCACATATAGGGGTGTGGAATGAAAAAAGTATGTCTGTATTTCCAGGTTCATCAACCTTTCCGTACAAATAACTACTCAGTATTCTCAATAGGAAACGACCATAAATACTTCGATCACGATAAGAATATGCGTATAGCTTCTAAGGTCGCTGACCAATGTTATCTTCCTGCGAACAAACTGATGCTGGATCTTATCAGGAAGCATCAGGGGAAATTCAAGGTGGCGTTCGGTATAAGCGGAGTCGCTCTGGATCAGATGGAAGAATATACTCCTCAGGTCATAGATACTTTCAAGGCGCTGGCAGATACAGGGTGCGTAGAATTTTTAGGAGAGACATATCATCACTCATTATCATTCTTTTATTCAAAAGAAGAATTCCTTGAACAGGTCAGGATGCATGACCAGAAGATCCAGAACCTATTCGGTATGCGGCCGACAGTGTTTCGGAACAGCGAGCTGGTATTCAATAATGAGCTCGCAGCATATGCAGAATCGATGGGTTACAAAGGAATAGTCTCGAACGGAACCCCTCAAGCGCTTGGCTGGCGCAGCCCTAATTATGTATATAATCCTACATCCACAAAATCGATCAAACTGCTCCTCAAGAATGTCGGAATGTCAGAAGACATCGAGCATCGTTTCTCTGATGAGAGCTGGAACGAATGGCCGATGACATCCAGAAAGATGGCTGGCTGGCTGGGAGATGCAGAAGGAGAAGTCGTGAATTTGTTCATGGACTATGAGGCTCTAGGCGAGCATCACAAGAAGGATTCCGGCATATTCACATTCATGAAACAGCTTCCAGATGAGATCCTGAAAAATCATGTATGGGCCACTCCTGGTGAGATAGTCGAGAGCGTAAAGTCAGCAGGAGAACTGGATGTCCATCTTCCTATATCCGGCAACAACCTGGAAGGCATACGTGCGCTTCTTGGAAACAATCTTCAGCATGCAGCAATCAATAGGATATATCAATTGGAGAAAGGGGTGAAGGCATCGAATGACCCTGAACTCATAGATCATTGGCGGAAGATGCAGTCGACTGATCATTTCCATTACATGGCTACAGGGATATCGAAAAATCATTCCCCTCATGGAAGCCCTTATGATTCATTCATCGCATATATGAATATCGTAAACGATCTGCAGTTGCGGCTCAAACAGCCTGTGACTCCTATCGCTAAATAAAAAAGAGGTGTGGTTATGGCAAAAAAAACCGTAAAGAAGGCTGTCAAGAAGGCAGTGAAGAAGGCCCCTAAGAAGGCAGTGAAGAAAGCAGTCAAGAAGGCTGTGAAGAAGGCCCCTAAGAAGGTTGTCAAGAAGGTTGTCAAGAAGGTTGTGGCTGTGAAGAAAGTGGCTAAGAAGGCAGCCCCTAAGAAAGCAGGCAAGAAAAGGGTCGAGATAACAATCACCAGGAAGCTACTTGGGAAAGCACCTAAGGAAAGGCATTTCTATCTTGCTGATGGAAGGTCTCTTGGAAGCGTAATAGATCTTGCAGATGCACTCCGCGGTATGAGCGATGACATCTTCGGGCATCATGTAGATGAAGAGAAGAACGATTTCGCAAATTGGATCCATGAAGTCTTTGACGAACCTGACTTCGCTGAAGAGATCAGGTTGTTGAACGATAAGGTAGATACAGAGATCGCCTGCCTAAGGAGACTGATCATAGAGCTCAAAGCTGTGAAGAAATCGAGGTAAGGATGGAGGACAGCCTTTTAGCTGACGTCAAAGAAGCACATCGGTTCATCTTATCTGGCGGCAGGATCATCAATAATCTGGAAGAATTATCAACTGTACTTCCGAGTATCACTGATGAAGAATTTGAATCCCATGTCAGCAAGAAGAAGAACGATTTCAAGAACTGGATAGAGTCATGCATCCATGACAATGTGCTTGTCAAGGCTATCGATGGCAAGACTTCGAGAGACGCAATCCAAAACCTCATCATGAAAAGAGTAGCAGAACTAAAATCTGGCTCCGCTGCCACACAGGGACCAAAGAAAGTCATGCACATGATAAGGAAGCTCAAGAAGCATGCTCTATCTAAGAAAAAAGTGCTTCAGAAAGAAGTGCCTAAGAAAGAATTTCCTTTAAAGACAGATGAGGATGTACCATATGTACAGATCAGACAGGACTGTATGTATCATACTGACCTGAAACATAGTGCGAAGGAATTCCTGCAGGGGGTTCTCATGGGTTTTTTTGTCGGTGTGATAATCGCGTCTTTATTCTGATTTTTTTATTTTTTTAAATGCGAGTGTAGCGAGCACTGGGGGTCATTTCCCTGACCTTTAGGTAGTTTTTTCTAATATTTTCAGAAATTATTAAAAATCTCGCTAGAATATCTCCCTCAAAAGCATCGAAGGTTTATAATAAGATTGTAACTTTTATTAAAAAATAATGAGAAATAAAATGGAATCAGATAAAGCATTAGTAGTATTTCAAGGTAAGAAAATTAGAAGAACTTGGTTTAATGATGAGTGGTGGTTTTCAGTAGTTGATATTGTTGGGGCATTAACACAAACAGATAGAACTAGAAAATATTGGTCTGACTTAAAAACTAAGTTGCAAGATGAAGGTTTTGAACCGTCCGAAAAAATCGGACAGTTGAAATTAAAGGCAGAAGATGGTAAATTAAGGCTTACGGACTGTGCAAACACAAAAAATATGTTTAGGATTATTCAATCAATTCCTTCTCCCAAAGCCGAACCTTTCAAACAATGGTTAGCTCAAGTAGGGTATGATAGAGTTCAAGAAATAGAAAATCCTGAACTTGCTCAAAAACGAATGAAGGAATTATACAAATCAAAAGGGTATTCTAAAGACTGGATTGAAAAACGGGTCAGGGGCATTGCTATAAGGGATGAACTTACAGACGAGTGGAAAAAAAGAGGGGTGCAAGAAGAAAAAGATTATGCAATCTTAACAGCGGAAACACTAAAAAATCAAAAGATTTTTGGTGTGCCAGAAATTTAAAAAATTCTGAGCATTAGTAAAGCTACTTTTGGAAAGACTGTTGGAGAATACAAAGAATTCAAACAACTTCAAAAGAAAAATCAAAATCTTCGCGACCACATGACTGATTGGGAACTTATTCTTACAAT
>JAUUYB010000039.1 GCA_030590605.1 Candidatus Woesearchaeota archaeon | reverse complement strand
TAATCAGCGCAGAAGACGAAATCATCACCAAAAGCAATGTCCATGCAGAAGAATACTGCGATGCAGCAGGCATCAACTGCTTCACACACACCAGCCTCGAACAAGACATCTCCATCCCATGCGACGTCAGTGGATCAGTAACCCTAATGTCAGTATCAGAATACGTAGGCAGCTGCAACTGCTGCCCAATTCATGGGGAGACTTGTACTGGAACATGCCAAAGCACACGATACCGCCCAGTCATCCTTAGCTGCTCCACCAACAAAATAGAATCCATCAATTACGGAGTCTGGAGCAGCCCAGACTGCGTATGCACAGGAACCTGTGTCGACTCAGGTGGGGTATAAAAGAAAAACATGAAAAACCATACTGGATTCTCATCAAATCAATTACCAGACGATTGTGCATAATAGCATGAATCTCAACCATGGAGGAACCGATTGTTGCTCTGCGCTTTGCTGCAACTCCTAGAAAACTATATAAGCGCCAAACCATTTTTCTCTTCAATGACACTCCAAGTATTCAACACACTCACGCGAAAGAAGGAAGATTTCAACCCGATCACACCTAAGAAAGTCCTGTTCTATTCCTGCGGGCCGACAGTCTACAACTACGCGCATATAGGGAATCTGCGGAGCTTCATATTCTCAGACATACTCAAGAAATATCTCAAATACAGAGGGTATGAAGTCAAGCACGTCATGAACATCACAGATGTCGATGACAAGACCATCAAGAATTCACGTGCTGAAGGAAAGACTCTCAAGGAGTTCACTGAATTCTATACTAAAGAATTCTGGAAAGACTTCGAGATGCTCGGGATCGACAAGCCTGACGTAATACCTATCGCTACAGAATACATCCCTGAGATGGTTGAGTTGATCAAAAAACTCTTAGACAAAGGAGTGGCGTACAAGGGAGACGACGGATCCATCTATTTCAATATCAAGAAATTCCCTGAGTACGGAAAGCTCTCGCATATGAAAATGGAGAACCTCAAGGTAGGAGCGCGGATACAGCATGATGAATATGATAAGGAGAACCTATCTGACTTTGCGCTATGGAAAGCATGGAATGAAGAAGACGGAGATGTGTTCTGGGAGACTGAGATAGGGAAAGGAAGGCCGGGATGGCACATCGAGTGCTCAGCCATGTCATCCAAAAATTTGGGGGATACATTCGATATCCATACAGGCGGAGTAGACCTAGTGTTTCCGCATCACGAAAATGAGATCGCACAATCAGAATCCGCATCAGGCAAGGAATTCGTCAAGTACTGGATGCACTGCGAACACCTAATCGTCGACGGCAAGAAGATGAGCAAATCACTCGGTAATTTCTATACCTTACGGGATCTTCTGGATAAAGGGCTTGAACCGCTTGCTATCAGATATGTGTTGCTTTCAACTCACTATAAACAGCAGTTGAACTTCACGATTGAATCAGTTTCGGCTGCTAAGAATTCGATTACACGATTGCATGATTTTATGCGTTCCATGAAAGAGATCAGCGATGGCGGGGATCCATCGAATCCTGATGTGGAGAAAGCTATCTCTGCTGTCAAGGATAATTTCAAGAAAGAGATGGATGATAACCTCAATATCTCTGCAGCGCTTGGTGCTGTCTTTGAGTTCGTCAAAGAAATCAATAAGTTTAACGCTGATGGAAAAGTTTCAGGGAAGGATTCTGAATCAGTCATTTCTGTCATGGAAGAATTCGATTCTGTTCTGGGGCTCATGAAAGTGGAAGAGGAATCGCTTTCTCCTGAACTCATGAAGATGATCGATGACAGGGAAGCTGCGCGTAAAGGAAAAGATTTTGCTACTGCTGACAAGCTCAGAGATGAATTAAAAGAAAAAGGAATAATCCTTGAAGATTCTAAACATGGAATCCGTTGGAAGCGGATTTAGCAGGTTTGTAGAGCCGGCACATAGTCTCAAGCGCTGAATCGATGATCGGTCTTTGCTTCTTCGGTGTATGCGAGAAATCAACTGACACAGCATATCTCATCTCTTCAGAAACATCTCCATTCCTTCTTATCTCGATCGGATATTCGATCACCCGAGCCTTCACCCACCTTTTATCTAACTCGAATCCTTTAATCTCATTGATCAAATTCCTCTTCTGAAGTTTCGCTTGATTCTCCTCAGAGAACCCCTTAACATAACAGAGATTTTTTGGGTTAGCTGGATAGGTGAGGAACTTTCCTTCAACATCCGTCTGCCCGATCACTACCAGGCTAGGGAATCCGTGATTATTGTTTCCATCAATCGGAATCCCTTCACTTTTCTCTACTATAAGTTCGGCACCAGAATAATCGTTAGCTTGTTCGGAGTAGGTATCTCCTATACCCTCTTCCGCAGTTCTGTCGAAAGCGAATGCGGATGTCGCAGGTACACGCCAGGATTGGTCTCCTGCAGGTAAATCGCTATCAGTCAAACCCCAGAAATATTTTATGTCTCCAGGAATCTCTCCGCTTAAGAGCAGCTTATCTATGTCATTATCTGAAGGCCATCTTTTTTCATCAGTCGCCATATAATCTCCCCCCACTATAACACAGAAGAATGACCTAGACATATTTAAATATTACTGAACTATAACAGTTATTCTTAGAGGATTATATCTACCTTATCATCTGCCTCAGACGCTTTCGGAAGCTCCTCGTACACTATCTCAAGAGCTTTTGTCGTGCCGAGTAGATCTGCTTTCATCTCATCGAACACAACTGGAGATATCTTGCCCTGCACAGAGATCTTCTTGACCTCTGTCTTCAGTGAAAGATTCTGATCAGACTTAGCTGCTCTCGCCTTCTCTACTATATAGACAGCCAGATCTCCAGCAGATTCTGCAGATTCATCATGCACTGCCTCATCGAATTCAGGTGTCCTGGTCAGATGGATGCTCTTGACTTTTTGATCCTTTTTCAGATAAAGTTGGTAGATCTCTTCTGTGATATGCGGCATGATCGGCGCCATCATCTTCATGATGCCATCAAGAACCTTGTAGAGAGTATATTGAGCAGAAAGACGCTGTTTCTCTCCCCTTTCTTCAGGGTTGTAGATACGGTCCTTCACGATCTCAAGATAGTTGTCGCAGAAAGTGTGCCAGAAGAAATTCTCCATAGCGAGCTTGACATGTGAGTATTCATATTTCATGAAGAGTTCATTGGAGCGTTTGACTATGGCGTTGAACTTCGATATGAGCCAGCGGTCGATGAGTTCAAGATCGTCATGCGCTATCTCCTGGGGCTTGTAGTCCTCAAGATTCATGAAGACGAACCTTGATGCATTCCACATCTTAGTTATGAACTTCCTGCCTGTAACAAGATCCTTTTCCTGGAACGGCATGTCCTCTCCCAGCTTCGATCCTGCAGCCCAGAACCTGAGAGCGTCCGCGCAGTACTTCTCTATCATCTCCTGCGGGATGATTATGTTTCCCTTGGACTTGCTCATCTTCTTTCCATGAGGATCGAGCGCCCAACCAGAGATCATGACATCGCGCCAAGGATTCTTATCATTATGAAGCTGAGATTTCACCACAGTATTGAAAAGCCAGAAAGTGATGATGTCATGGGCCTGCGGCCGAATAGTCATAGGGTATAGCTTATCGTAAATAGGTTTTCCTTTGAACAGTCCGGATGTGATCTGCGGGGTGAGTGAAGATGTAGCCCAAGTGTCAAGGACATCCTTGTCATGAACGAATTCTTTTCCACCGCACTTAGGACAGGTATCTACAGGAGGTTTTGTATTAGCAGGATCCACAGGAAGCTGCTCCTCTTTTGCAGGGATCTCTGTCTCGCACTTGGTGCAATACCACATAGGTATCGGGATGCCGAAATGACGCTGACGCGAGAGGCACCAGTCCCATTTCAGGCCCTTGATCCAGTTCTCGTACCTATTGATCATGTGAGGAGGGAACCACTTGAGGTCGTTGCCTGCCTTCAGAAGCTTGTCTTTCTTGTCGAGATAGCTCAGATACCATTGCTTGGAATTCAGGATCTCAATCTCTTTCCCGCAGCGCTCATGGACAGGTACCGGATGCATGATGTCTTTCTCTCCTGCGTGCAGATCGGCTTCTTTCAATCCTTCAACGATTGCAGCTCTTGCGTCTTTGATCTTCATCCCAGCGAACTTACCTGCATTCTCATTCATCTTCCCATCACGGGTGAAGGATATCTTCATGTCTAAGTTATGTTCCAGATACCATTCGATATCTGTCTGGTCTCCGAAAGTGCAACACATGACCGCGCCTGTGCCTTTTTCAGGATCAGCTTTTGGATCAGCCATCAATTTGACCTTGTAGTTGAATAATGGGACTGTAAGGGTCGATCCTATGAGCTTCTTGTAGCGCTCGTCATCAGGGTGAGTGAATACAGCGACGCACGACGGAAGGAGTTCTGGTCTTGTTGTCGCGATCAAGAGCGGGGTCCCGTCATCTAACTTGAAGACTATATCATGGAACTTTGATTCTGTCTCCTTGTCCTCCATCTCCACCTGGGCGATCGCCATCCTGCAATTCGGGCACCACATGGTCGGACCTTCCTTACGGTACTCCATACCTGCCTTGTAAAGATCGAGGAAGGATTTCTGTGAGAGTTTTCTGCAATGATCATTGATCGTCGAATAGAATATCGAGAAATCACAAGAGCACGCAATCCTCTTCCAGTCTGCGATGAATTCGGGACGGATCTCCTCATCAAGGGTCTTCAGGCAGAGCTTGATGTATTCTTCCCTATCCATCATCGCGCTCCTGACTTTCTTCGTCCGTTCTATGAGCCGGTCTGTAGCAAGCCCGTTATCGTCAATTCCGAAAGGATAGAATACATTATACCCCTTCATCCTCATGAACCTAGCCACGAAGTCACTCTGGGAATATGAGAATACATGCCCTATATGCATCCTGCCTGATACTGTCGGCGGAGGCGTATCAATCGAGAATATCTCCTTATCAGAGTTCTCGTCGAACTTGTAGACCTTGTTATCATCCCAAAACTTCTGTAATCTCGGTTCTGCTTCCTTTGGATCGTATGGTTGAGGCTTTGCCATCCTGGAAAGTAATCATGCAGGATATATTAGTGTTTTGAGGAGATAATTTGTGTTGACAATAACCTAGAATAATTAGATTAATTATTTTGATACTCTTTACTATCAAATCCGAATACTAAGGAATAACTTTCAAGATCTGAATTATAAGGTATAGCACTGTATTGTTTCATCCCTTTTGATTTCAAGATATTTATCACATCAGTGATTTCTTCTTGCTGTTCTGTCAGCCTTATATCATTATCTAATTGGTCGCAGAGAGTCGGTTCAAGATTCATAAAAGATGCCTGTTCAAATGCCCTCTCTTCTACAGGTAAATTATCATCTTCATCTTCTAAAACTGAATCCTCATCCAGACCTACAAAATAAGTGTCATCCTCCCAATCCTTGTCCCTATATGGATCTGCTTCTAGAGTCACAAACAATCTTGCCGGCTTTTTCTGTGTGTGAACACTTTGAACGGGGAAAAAATCACAAATCTGCTTATATGTTTCTCTGTATACTTTCTCAATATCTTCATACATACTATTCCAATCTGTAGTCATATTCAAACTAAAATAAATAATAATATAAAAAACTTCCTATTTTTGTCACTATTAAGTACTAATTATATTTAATGCTGCATAAGAGTTATCAAATCATCTCTGATTTATTTTTTCCTGTAGATGTTGTCATGGTGGTCGAAGTCTTCCAGAGTCACTGTCTTTTGCTTGTTATCCACAGAGAACACGAGGACGAAATGCTTATCGATGTGAACGCGCTTCCAGTCATTCAGAGGCGCTCTTAGATTCTTGTATCGGCCTGGATTCTTCAGGATATCCTCTGTCTTCCTGAGTATCATGTCAACCTGTCTGCTGTTCTTTCGTTTCAGTTTCTTCAGCTTTCGGAGAAGATCACAATCAATCTTCAGAGAATAAATCATACACCCAATCTTTTCTTGAGGTTCTTAACGGTTCTGACGTTGATTTTCTTATTCTTCCGGATCTTTCGTGATCTCTCTATGAATTCCGGCCTGAGTGCTGGTTCTAGAAGAATTTGTCCATATTCTGCTGCAATCGCTTCTATCGCCTGGCTCTTGTCTTTTAATCCGAACCTCGCTTTCACTATGTTGAGGATTTGATTTGTCTCATTGCTTATCTTAATGAATGCCTGTACCATTGTTTCACGTTTTGTATTAATATGGTATTAATATTGTATTTATATGATATTAATATCAGTAGTTGTATATAATATTATGCAATTATTCTTGAAAGATTTTCAAAAGACTTAAGAATAATGCTGCCTTACTCGACTCCATGAAACCTTGGATCCAAAAGTATGTGCCTGATACACCTGAAAAGATACGTGGGCAGGACCTTTCACAGGTGACTTCTTTTGTCGCTAACTATAAAACTAAGACTAAGAAAGCCATGATCATCCATGGTCCTCCCGGGTGCGGGAAGACAGCGGCTGCATATGCTATCGGTGAAGCCAACGATCTTGAGATCGTCGAAGTCAATGCATCAGACTTCCGGAACAAGGCAGGAATCGAATCGACTGTCGGGGCGTCTGCAGGGCAGATGAGCCTGTTCTCTAAAGGAAAATTGATATTGCTTGATGAAATCGATGGACTGTCTGGGATGAAGGATCGCGGGGGGGTTGCAGCAATCGCAAAGCTAGTGGATACGAGTTCTTTTCCTATCCTCATGACGTGCAACAATCCTTGGGACAAAAAATTCAATTCTCTCCGGAAAAAAGCGACTCTTGTCGAGTTCAAAGCGCTTGACCTCGGGACTGTGACATCTATACTCACTGAAATCGCTAAAAAAGAAGGGATCACAATAAAAGAAGACCGCATCCGGGCGCTTGCAAGGCGGGAAGGGGGAGACCTCAGAGCTGCAATCACAGATCTACAGACCCTTTCCATGCTCGGCGACCTCGCAGATATCGACGAGCTATCTGAACGGAACAGGACAGAGACGATGAAAGAAGCACTCACTAAAGTCTTTAAGACAACTGATCCTGATGTCGCTAAAGGCGCGTTCGACAATGTAGATGAGAATCTTGACCAGGTATTGCTCTGGATGGATGAGAATCTTCCTAAAGAGTATACGAAACCCGCTGATCTAGCCAGGGCTTATGATAATTTCTCTAAGGCGGATGTATTCAAAGGAAGGATAATGAGATGGCAATACTGGAGATACATGGTATATGTGTATCAATTCATATCTGTAGGGATAGCCCTATCTAAGGAAGAGCGATATAAGGGCTTGGTGGACTATAAGCCTACTACAAGAATATTCAAGATCTGGTCAGCGAATATGAAGAATGCGCGGAAAAAAGCGATCGCACAGAAGATTGCAGACGTCACACATACTTCTTCTAAAGTCGCAATCGATTCCACGTTACCATATATACAGCAGATATTTCGGACCCGTAAGGAAGATGCTGGTCTTATCAATGAGCTTGACCTTGATAAGGATGATGTGGCTTGGCTGCGGAAATAAAATCCTAAAACAGACACAAATAAGACAAAAAACGCAAATTTCTGGCTTCCTTATTAAAAACCTTTAAATGTTCTACCCTATTCTTTTTTTGTACCATGACAGATAAAAAAACGAATCAGCTCACGATTGACGAAATGGCCACCTTCTGCAAGAGGAAGGGGTTTGTGTATCCTAATTCAGAGATCTACGGGGGGATGGCGGGATTCTTCGACTACGGTCCACTAGGTTCTGAGATGAAAAATAATCTAAAACAGAATTGGTGGAAAGTCCATGTACAGTCACGTGATGATGTCGTAGGGATCGACGGATCGATCATCACCCACCCAACTGTCTGGGTCGCATCAGGACATGTCGGAAGCTTCGCTGACCTCATGCTCACATGCACCAAATGCAAAGAGAAGATCAGAGCGGATACCTTCCTTGAAGAGAAACTCAATATCGCTGCAGACGGGATGAAATCTCCTGAAGTCAACGAAAAAGTAAAAGAAAATAATCTGGTATGTCCATCATGCGGAGGAATCTTCGAAGAAGTCTCTGACTTCAACCTCATGTTCACGACAAATGTGGGTCCGAAAAAAGGGACGGATTCTATCGCATATCTGCGGCCTGAGACCGCTCAGCTGATGTTCGCTGACTTTAAACTTGTACAGGACAATGCAAGACTCAAACTACCATTCGGGATCGCACAGATGGGGCGGGCTTTCAGGAACGAGATATCTCCCAGAGCATTCCTTTTCAGATGCAGAGAATTCGAGCAGATGGAGATAGAATATTTCATCCATCCGGACAAGGTCAATGACTGCCCTTACATAGATGAATGGATGGACTTTGAATTAAATATCTTCGACGCATGCATGCAAAGCGACGGAAAAGAGGTGAAACGCATGACAATCAAAGAAGCTCTCAAGAACGGGACAATCAAGACCCAATGGCATGCATTCTGGTTAGCCCATGAACTCAACTGGTTCGCAAGCCTTGGAGCAAATGCTGAAAACTTCAGGATACGGCAGCACGTAGACACAGAAAAATCTCATTATGCACTTGATACCTGGGACCTGGAATACAACTTCCCATTCGGATGGAAAGAGCTACAGGGAATGGCAAACAGGACAGACTTCGATCTTTCCCAGCACATCAAACACTCCAAACAGGACCTGTCTCTCTTCGATGAAGAGACCAAGACTAAAGTCATGCCTTATGTCGTTGCAGAACCATCACAAGGAGTCGATCGGGCGTTTCTGGTATTCATGTT
>JAUUYB010000044.1 GCA_030590605.1 Candidatus Woesearchaeota archaeon | reverse complement strand
TCCCTTCGGTGATGGTGTCTCCGTCGCTTGCAGGGGTGCCGTCGTTTTGGCTGTCCCAGTCTGCGTCGTCGAACACGACTTGTGCGACTGCGATCCCCATCCAGGCGATTGTTGTGACTATCAAAACATAGATTGACTTGATGAGTATCCTTTGAGTGTGTTTTTTCATGATATCCCTCTTTTTATGGATATATGCATTTTATCCTTAATAAATCTTTTTGATGATTGAGAGGATATTGCTGTGCACCTTCCCGTTCGATGCGATTAGAGACCCTGAATTGATATCGAATATCTTTCCTTGATAAGTCGTCACTTTCCCTCCTGCTTCTGTAATGATAAGTGTTCCTGCTGCCACATCCCATGGTTTCACATTAGGCATTAAGAAAGCTTCCCCTCTGCCGCATGCGGTGAAGCAGAGTTCAAGTGCTGCAGCGCCGAAGTGCCGTATATGCCCGTTCATATCTCTGACTTTCATCTCGAACCGAAGCATCTTTGCGTTATGCAGCATATTCCGTCCCGGACAATACAGTAGGAAAGAATCCTGAATCTTATTAGTACTAGTCACATGTATCTTTTTTCCATTAAGGAAAGCACCTTTCCCTTTCTCTGCATAGAATATCTCATCCATCACCGGAAAATAAACCACTCCGACAAGTGGCTTGCCATTTTTAGTAAGCGCGATCGACACATTGAAGAAAGGATTCTGCACCTTGAAGTTCGTAGTTCCGTCTACTGGATCCACGCACCAAAGATAATCTGATCCATCTCCTGTGATACCTGTTTCTTCCCCAAGGATAGAATGATCTGGAAATGCCTTGGTAATCTCTTTTTTGATGAACTTCTCGCTTGCCTTATCTGCTGCTGTGACAAAGCTTCCGTCCCGCTTTACCTCAACTTTCGCCTTGCCATAATATCTCATGACAAGTTTCCCTGCAGCTCGCGCGGTTTTCTTAGCGATTGTAAGCTCTCTTGATTCTTTCATGAGTGTTCCTTCTTGCATTTTCTATATAAAACTATGTTTAGGAAATAGATTGTAGAATTATTTCACTTCTTCTTACAGATATACATGCAATGGTCTTTCTCGAAAGGTCCAAGCTCTCTATAATCGATTATGATGAGTTCTTTCTCGATATCCTGTCTGACCTCATTGAATACGTCCCGTGGACGCCTTGAGATATCGATTGATTTCGCTTTCACTGCAAGCAACCCATATCCGCCTGGCTTCAGGAAATATTTACAATTTTTCAAAAAGATTTCTGCCTGGTTCCGCTGTGCCACATCTTGGTAGACTATGTCTGCTACGACAATCCTTCCAGCATATGAAAGCGGCTTGTTCGCGTCTGCAAGGATCGGGATGATGTTCTTTCGTTTCTCTGCCACGAACACAAGATCCCTCAGTACTCTTGGCGAAAACTCCACTCCGAATACAAATCCGCTCTCTCCTACCATATCTGAGATATGAGATGGCGTAGTCCCGGAGGCTGCTCCAAGGTACAGTACGACATCTCCTTTCCTGATGCCGACATTGGTCGAGCCTTTCATGATAGTTGCTGCGAGCTTGCTCCTGCTCGGGTCCCATTCTCTGAATTCCTCTCCTTGATTTCGAAATATCCTTTCGCCATAGACTGGATTCCCTTTGATAAGGTTCTTTGTGAATAGAGACTTGCGTTTTCCACGTTGGTCTTCATAGACCTCGAATATGTTTGAGGGTCTCATGATATCTTCTTCTCAAGCTCTTTCCTTAGCTTGTCTCCTATGAATTCTCCTTTGAAATAATCTACCTTTGCTGCGATGCTTATCTTGTCTGCAATAAGGCGTGCAGCTTTCCCTTTATTCTTGGATATAGCTACGAGTGGATGATTGAATATGACTCCGAATTTAGGGCATTTCGCTCCTGTGACCAGATGTCTGAAAAGCGCTTTCTCTGCTCCAAGCAGCTGGATAGTAGAGCTAGGTAGCATCATCAGCCTCTTGAGTGTACCTACATGTTCAAGGAGTTTTGCTCCTATGATCGCTCCAGCGATCGCTGTGACATTCGGCGCGAGATCTTTCATCTTACCTTCTATGTAATCTTCCTGGATATCCTTGAGCTTCCTGAGGCTAAGCACTTCATTTGCGAGTGCGATGATCGGAGCAAGATCTTCTGCTGAGAGTTCTGCTCCCATCGCTCCGTCGCTCTTGATCTCCTTCAGCAGCTCGGATTTTTTCTTCTTGATGATCAGGTCCACGAATTTGTCGTTGTTCGCGATGGATTCTGAGAATTCAGGATTATAGAGTTCATACCATTCTCTGAGTCTTTTAGTGAGGATATTTGATACTTTTGTGACATCATCTATATTGTTTATTGCCTGGACTATGAATGAATCGTCTGATACTGATTCTTTGATGCCTTTCTTGGTGATTTCCATGTTGGCAGCGTAGAATTCTTTCAGATCGACAGTCTCCCTGAGGGATTTGAGTGCGGCAGTGATATTCTCTTCACCGATCTCCTCATTTCCATGTTTTTTCTCCATATCTTCTTTGCTGCCTCTATCTATGACTTTCAGCCCTTTGTCTAAGGCGAATGTATCGATGATTGTATGGAATAATGCCATCCTCATTGAGTTTCTCCATGCGTTTATATAGGTTTTGGTGATCTGATTTGTTTTTCTTGCTTTAGCAAGCCACCTCCATCGCCGGCTTTGAGGGTGGTGGCGTAGCGTGCATCAGAAAAATGTTCAAAGTAATTGACGAACCGCTCTCCATAAGCTATTTATATGATTACATACTTAGTTTTGCCTATGATTGAGATACGGATTCATGGAAGAGGCGGCCAGGGAGCTGTGACGACTGGCCAGATAATGGCTATAGCCGCATTCCATGATGGTAAGGAGTCTCAGACCTTCCCTAATTTCGGGGTAGAGAGAGCAGGAGCTCCGGTTATGGCATTCGCAAGGATATCTGATGAGGTTATCAATCTCCGTTCTCAGGTCTACAAGCCTCAGGTCGTCCTGGTCCTGGATTCATCTCTTGTAGAAGCAGTCAATGTGACTGAGGGATTGAAAGATAATGGCACGATAATCATCAATACTAATAAGACTGCTGAGGAACTGGGAATCAAAGGAAGTTTTGATATCCACACGATAGATGCTACGTCGATCACAGTTGGGGTCTTCGGGAAGCCGATCGTGAACACGCCTATGCTTGGTGCATTCGCTAAGGTCACAGGCCTGATGAGTCTTGAATCCTTGAAGAAGGCCATAGATGATAAATTCGTCTATGCTAAAGGGAAGAAGATAGCTGATCTGAACAAGGTTGCTATCGAAAAAGTTTATAGCGAGACAAGATGAAGAAGGAAATGCCGACAGGAGGAGTGATTGTCGATCCTGGATCTACTGTCAGGAACAAGACAGGTGATTGGAGGACATTCAAGCCTGTATGGGACAAAGAAAAATGTAAGCAGTGCATGATTTGTTGGCAGTTCTGTCCTGATGATTCCATCCCTCTTGATGAAAACGGAAAACGGGTAGAGACTGATCTCGATTTCTGTAAAGGATGCGGGATCTGCGCTAAGGAGTGTCCTTTCGGTGCCATTAAGATGGTGCGTGAGGAGAAATAAGATGGTAAGAAAAGTTATAGAGGCATCTGAGGCTGTCGCTCTGGGAGTGAAGCTTTCCCGTCCTGCAGTCATACCTATGTATCCCATCACCCCTCAAACTCACATTGTTGAGCGATTGGCTGAGTACATCAATGACGGCGAGCTTGACACGAAGATGCTTCATGTCGAATCAGAGCATTCAGCTATGAGTGCTGCAGTGGGCGCACAGGCGACTGGAGTGAGATCTTTCACAGCCACTGCATCACAGGGTCTTGCGCTGATGAACGAGATTCTTTTCATCGCTTCAGGTATGAGGCTGCCTATCACTATGGCGGTCGCGAACAGGGCTCTTGCAGCCCCTATAAATATATGGAATGATCATTCAGATTCATTCTCTGTCCGGGATGCCGGATGGATTCAGTATTATGTAGAGTCCGCCCAGGAAGCGCTCGATACAGCGATTCAGGCGTTCATGGTTGCAGAAGACCATTCCGTCCTATTGCCTGCGATGGTCTGCCTGGATGGGTTCACCCTGACTCATGTCTATGAGCCTGTGGATATCCCTTCCCAAGAAGAGGTGGACAAGGTATTGAAGCCGTATAAGGCAGTGCATGCTTTCCTCGATCCTGATAATCCTATCACTCAGGGAGCTATCGGTTTCCCGAACGCATTCATGGATTTGAAGAAGGATCAGCACGATGCCCTCTTGAATGCTAAGAATGTTATAAAAGAATCGAATTGGATATTCGCTGAGAAATTCGGTAGAGGATACGGTGACGGACTTGTCGAGCCATACATGATGGAAGATGCTGAATACGCAGTCGTCGCATTAGGATCTGTCTGCGGGACGATCAGGGTTGTCGTGGATGAGCTTAGGAAGAAAGGAAAGAAGGTCGGCATGCTGAAGATTAGGGTTTTCAGGCCTTTCCCTGAGGAGCAGATAGTGGAGCATACTAAAGGTCTAAAAGGTCTTGGTATAATAGACAAGGAAGTTTCCTTCGGACAGGAAGGGACTGTTTATTCGGAGATCAGATCCGCGCTCTATGATAAGGACTTGACGATAAATGGTTTCATTGCTGGATTGGGAGGTAGGGATATCACGCCGGACCATATCAGGAAGGTATTTGATAGCCTCGACGCTGAGAAGCGGACAGAGTGGTTATTTTAGGTGTCAATAGTGAAAGATCATATGCTAAAGGAACTCGACATCTCGAGCATTTGTCCCTATTGTAGCGCTACGATTTCAGAGAAGGTGTGGAAGACGGATTTTGAGGTCCATAACCACTACAAGACCTTGAAATGTGAATGCGGGAAGAAGATCAGGGTCAAGCTCGATTTCATAAGTTCAGGCGAATGGGAGAATCATCATAACCGGACAAATGGCAAAAGGGAAAAAAGTCGTGAACCAGAACTCCTTGGAATTAAGTCCAAAGAGACACACGTCGAAACCCTTGAGACCAAGATCAAGATCGTCAAGGAATATTCGGATAATTATGAATGCCAGGGGAATGTCAAAAATGGATGAAGTGAACAAGATACCGACTGTCGAGTTATTTGCTCAGGGACACCGAGCATGTTCGGGTTGTGGAGGTGCGCTTGCCATGAGGCTTGCGCTGAAGGCTGCAGGCAAGGACACGATAGTCTCACATGCTACTGGCTGTATGGAAGTGGTCTCTAGTCCATTCCCAGAGAGTGCATGGCGGATCCCATGGATACATGTTGCGTTTGAAAATGCCGCAGCTACAGCTTCAGGGATAGATCTGGCGCTGAAGAAACTCGGGAAGAGGGAGAAGACGAACGTGATCTGTTTTGGCGGGGATGGCGGGACCTTCGATATAGGATTCCAGGCCATTTCAGGGGCTGCAGAGAGAGGGAATCATATTACATATATCTGTTATGATAACGGAGCATACATGAATACTGGCATCCAGAGATCAGGAGCCACGCCTAAATACGCTTCTACCACTACAAGTCCTGCAGGAAAGGTGATTCATGGGAAGACCGAGCACAAGAAGAACATGCCCCTCATCTTAGCGAGTCATGGAGCGTATGTAGCTACCGCAAATGTCGGGTATCCTCAGGATTTCATCAAGAAGGTGAAGGCGGCTCTTTCCCATCCTGGGTTTTCTTATGTCCAGGTCTATGCTCCTTGTCCTACTGGTTGGAAGAGTGCAGGTGAGGATACGATAGGGATATGCAAGCTCGCATTTAAGGCCAAGATAACTCCTCTTTTCGAGATCACGCCTGAAGAAGGCCTGAAATTTTCGAGTAAACCCTCCCAGACAATCCCTGTAGCAGACTACTTGAAGACCCAAGGAAGATTTAAGCATATGAACGAAGATGAGATCAAGGAGATCCAGACTTGGGTTGATGATCAGTACGATAAGCTCTTGAAGATGGAAGAGCACGGAATACGTTTCTGAAACCAGTATTATACCCATCATAGATTTGTTGTCCTTCTGTCAATTAAGTTCATTTCTGGTACAGCAGACTGTCGTTTGTATCTTGAGAAAGCGAATTCTGTAAAAACGGTCTTCGGTTAAAAGCTTAACTGTTAGGGGCATTCATTTTTAAAGGATTCAGTAAAGTATTTATTTACCAGGAGATTCTTCTCGATTGTGGGATTTGTAGAGTATACGTATGAAGAGATACAGGAACTGGTCGACGATCGATTACATCAGTTTATCGATCAGGACGAAACCAGGTTCCATATGACAAAGGGTTTTCTAGAATCTGTGTTCAGGAAAGGCGAAATGTTCCCGATATTCTATGCTGACAGACCAGAATCTCCGATAATATATGAGATGTTTTTGAGAGGAGATTATGAAACATTGGTCAGGTGGGGAGATTCCATGATGGTTATCTGCGGCTGGTTTCCAGAATGGACATCGAAGGAGAGGAAAGCGAGCTTGGGGATGGGGCATTATGTAGGGATAGGTATTGAGTGCTATAATAATGCTGTGAATCTTGCGGTACAGGGAGATGCAAGATATATAACTGCTGATCCAACTCTAGTAAACCGTTTATCTGACAGGTTTACTGAGAATTCTGGTTTTATGTTCAGGCTGAGAGAAGAGATTGGAGAAAAGAAGGTTCTTGATTATACTGTTGCCAAAGAGTTTCAAAAGGTCTTTGGTATCAAACCTAACTACACTAGTAATATCATCAAGGTGGGAGGATTCGTGAAAGGATATAGGGAAGGTCTATCTGTCATTCCGGGAGGGGAGATCCTTGACTCCCAGGATATCGATTATATTCCTGTAGATAAATTGGTTGAAATAGCTGTAGGTAAAGAGCAGGAGAAGAAGGATAACTCAAAGCGTCATCTCAGGATTGTGAAGGATTAGTTGATAGTTGTCCCGACAAACTCTTTTCCATCCAAAAAAGCAGCCAGATTCTCAAGATTCCCGTTCATGATAGCTACACTAAGCCCCATCTTTTCCGCTTCCTTAGTAGCTATAGGATCAAAAGGCGTATTCAATCCTGGGTCCCAGTCGTCACCGACAAGTTTCCTGAAATCTTTCCAGCTGATAGAATCGATTTTCTTGGCGTCAGTATTTTTCTTAGGATCTTTATCATAGACATGGTCTATATTAGATAGGTTGATGATTGTTTCAGCTCCGAGGTTCTCTGCGATCTTGACTGCATCGAAATCTGTTGAGAACCCTGGTTTCCATCCTGCACCGATGATCACTCGTTTATCAGTCTCTACTGGTTCGCTCGGATCTGTGATTATGCTTTCATGGCTTAAGTCACCAAACATAGCTTTCACGAGATGGGCATTCACATATGTCGAATACACTCCCAACCAATCAAGATCATCCTTTTCCATGCCAAGGTCACGGCCAGCCTTTTGGTATCTGCGGGCGATAGCTCCCCCTCCGCAGATGATTACGCACCTCTCCTCTCTTCCTTTTATGAATTCAGAAAAGTTCTTGACAAAATCAGTATCGACGCCGTCTGGTGCGATCAGTGCCCCGCCAAGGGAGATTATTATGGTTTTCATAGTCCACTTCCGATGAGGATTATCCCTATGATGACTGAGAGGATCCCTATCATTCTCTTTGGACTGATTCTCTCATTTAAAAATTTAATTGATATTATAGTGACCCATACATAGACTGAGGAGAATATCGGACCTATGACTGAGAGGTCTCCGAACTTGAGTGCGATGAGCGAGAGTATGACTGAGATTGCGTAGAACCCCATTCCGAAGAATAGGTCCAGGTTCATGAAGTCCTGGACTTTCTTGATTGATTTTGAGGCTCTTTTGATGAAGAGAGGGCCTGGAGCTGCAACAAGTCCGGATAATAGCGCAAGAATGACTCCGATTGTCATGCTGTCTATCATTTGCTCCCTCCGATCAATGATATTCCTACGACGATCAGCACGATTCCTGACCAG
>JAUUYB010000027.1 GCA_030590605.1 Candidatus Woesearchaeota archaeon | reverse complement strand
TATTGTATAATCCGTCTTCGAATCCTGTAGCCATAGACCAATTGCAGACCCAAGTGCTCTCGCTTTGAGTGCATGAATCAGCAACATATATATTGGCGGTGGCTGCGCTAGACACAGAAACATTGTTTCCAAGAAGATCCTGGTATCTCTCTATCTTAAGCCATTGATCACTTGCAGTGATGTATGAATCATCAATCGTCACCTGGATCGTGGAGTTAGGTCCGATGATCAGATCGCCATCCTCTGTTCCGTCCGTGCTCGTGATAGCTGTATACTTCGGACCGACCTCGTCCCAGTATATCGTGCCTGCAGTGAGGGTCTGAGGAGTTATGTTATTACCTGCCAGGTCATGCCCGACAATAGGTATAGAGACAGAAACATCTGCTGACACAGTCGCCTGACCATCATAGGAGAGCATCCATCCAGAAGATGTCTCTGTCGCAGGAGGTTCTACTTTTGATAGACCGAAGCATGAGAGATCAATGTTTACAGAAGTCTCATCAAGATCCCCTGATATATTGATTTTTACCCTGAACTTCTTTTGGTTCTCCCCAAAATGAGTGATCTGATCTCCGGTTGTCTGAGAGACTATCTCAGTCGAAGTAACAGTCGGAGGCTCGTTATCTTCCTTTATCACAACACAATCATTGAGGTCTGCCTGCGTCTTGTTGAAAATATCAGTTGCAGAGACACAGAACATACGGTCGTCACTCCCAGACCCTGTGCTCGTAATCTCAATTGTCCCTGATTTTTCGCAAAGGCCTTCTCCTGATATAGTATCAATCAAGCTACCTGAGAAATCACCTTCATATATCATGATGCTCTCGAGACCTACACCACAATCTCCACCCGGTTTACTAACATCTTTCACTGCATAGTTCAATGCGACAGTCCCATCCGCACTCAACATGGTCTGGTTCGCTGTGACCGTAATGTCCGGAGCCGCTGTGTCTGTAACTATCTTAAACTCATGGGTTGTCAATCTTGTTCCGGCATCATCAAATAACTTGACATAATATGATGCGTCATCAGAATAGGTAAGCGTCGGGCTCGTGTAAGTGCACGTCGTAGAAGCACCCCCACTACAGTTTCCTAATTCAGCTGCTCCAGAAGAGGACTTATAATAAAACTTGACCTGATCAGTAGAGACATCATCATCTCCATCCACACTTGCGACAAGCTCTATAGTCACAGTGTCAGCATACCTACGGAAACCTGAATCTGTGCCATCCACAATCCCATCAGCGCCTGATATCTTTATCGGGCTGATACCTGCGTAGACCATAGATGAATAAGCAGGTATGAGAACTATGATGAAAATCACTGAGAGAGGGATAGAATGACTGATCCTCATGCGCTCCACATTCATAAAATAGAGAAGCGAGAGCAATGCCAAAGTCAGGAAAACAATGATAGACGAGTCCATACCTCCTAACGCCAATGTCTCCTGCAATACAGGCGCATCCGCGACCAGGATCTCGGACATACCTGCAATCGGCGTGACCTTCCCCCAACTTCCGGTAGCTGAAACTGCAGGGAGGATGAGCATGATGAATAGAGAAAGTGCTAGAACCCTGAATACCAGTCGGTGTTTCATATGCGTGTAATCATATAATCTCATTTTTTGGGTTTATATATTTTACTTATTCTTGTCCTCTATCTATCCTCTGTACATTTTCTGATTGATTCCTGATTTGCCCGAAATGCTTCCAATGTGTGCACTTAGGAATGTAAATGCACCTACTGATATCATTTCTCTCTTCCTCCTTTCTCGTTCACACATTGTTTTCTGCTGTACATTTCGGTCAAATCAGTCATCTCCATTCAGGATAAAAATCAGTCTGATAAATTGTCGTAATCGGCTCCAGCCTGCTCAGGACCTCAAGATCCTCCAGATCCTGGAGATGATTCTTGTTGAAGAACGAAGTCCAAATGACCAAGTCTTTCCCGCTTGTCAGATCCTCATGCCTGAAAGTATAATTGATATTAAGTCCTGCAACCAGGAGTGAACTGTTGAAGTCAATCGAGATATCTACACAATCATCATCCTCGACTTCTATGCAGTCCTCGAAAGTGAAATCCTCCTCGTGGATACCATAAGCCCGGATGTTATACTTACCCGGATAAAGTCTCAATGTCCCTTCTTCCTCTCCCCATGTCTCGCCGTAGGTAGTGTATGAATCTTCGCCTGTATTTGTCTCACGTTCGAGAGTCAGTATTATATGGTCATCATCAAGAGGAGTCAACTCTGATGAAGCAAGGTGATACCAATCATTACCATCCCAATACATCCTCTTTCCCTTTACAGTGAACGGCACCTCGATAATCTCATAGAGCACTATCTCAATGCTCTTCTCCTGGAAAAGGTATGTCGGGAAGACCTGTGAATATGAACTATACTCTTCCTTGATCGCTGTGATCACTCCACCCATCGATGGAGGGAATTGCGTCATAAGCAGGCCGTTCTCATCAGTCTCTCCTATTGCGCAGGCGTTCGGTCCATCAGCATATATGATAGAGACTCCCTCAAGAGGATTCCCATCTCCGTCCCGCACAGTAACCGAAATATTTCCTGAAGTCCTTTGATTAGGGTCACAATATAAGACTGATCCGATCGGAGAAGGTCCTACTATCGGCTCAGGGACAGTATAATCTTCAGCTATCGGCCTGTTGTTCCGGATGTTAGACTCGAGTGCGAACAAGAAAGTGTATCCTTTATGCCCTAACGAACCTGGATCAAATATCTCTATCAGGACCGGATGAGAGATATCATAACTGAAATGGTACTGAGAATATCCAAGAGGGATAGGAGTCGTCACACCAAATGTCTTTGGCTTGCACACCCCTCCATCACACACATCGAAGTATATCCAGTTCCACCAGTCCTTGAAATAGTTGAACGTGATATCGAGACCATACAGGGATTCGATATTCGGAACAGTCATCCCCGGCCCCATCAATATATCAATCGCAGGATGATCAATATCCCTATCGATGAAATTCAAAGAACCGTTCACCTGAATCATACGGATATCTCTCTCTATCAGATCCTTGACCTGATCAGCGACATCGATCTCCACCCAATAATTAGTCTCACCGAACCTGAACTTAGAATATGCTATAGGAGGAAGACCATTGGGTCGACTATCACTGTATCCTGCAGAGGATATTATGTTCATCATATGATGTTCAAGGAATCTTCCTTCGATTTCATGACGCCAGATGACATAAGCCTGCTCATATACCTTTTTCAGGTTGACTGGAACCCTTGCGATAAAGTCAACAGCTTCGTGAGCAGAGGTATCTAGCTTCTTGGCCCGGAACGGGAAATGCAGAAGGAAGAGGACATCAGTCCCTGCCACTGCAACCTCTACGGTCGGAGATTCCTTGATCTCAATCTCCCATCCTTGGTCTCTGAAGACGTTCAAATCATCTAAGCAGGTTTCGATATTCCGTTCGAGATATTTCTCGAGCTCTCCCTCGATCGACGGGCTTCCATCCAATTTCGTCAAGAATGGCATCATGATCCCGAGCTGACAGTCCCCGGAACATTCATCTGTAGAAGAAAGGAAGTAATAATAAGGCACATCAGTCCCATAGATAGGATGATTGACCGCATTTCCGGATGTCGGAAGCCCATACTTTGACCGTATCCCTAGTTCTTCCGGATAAGTATACCCTCCTTGGTGACCTGCAAGGATGAGTGCGTCTTCTGCAACATCCAATATGCATTTATCAATATAAGAGGAGATCGGGACCATCTCTGAAGGGACATCTCTTATGATCGCATCCTTGAACGAACCTCCAACTGGGCTCTGTTTAGACATGATCATGTATATCATCCCCGCACCCACAAGCAGCACTACTGCTATCAGGATGAACAGAGTTATCTGACCTTTCTTTGCACCTCTTTTTTCCATACTATTACTCCATGAGCTTAAGGAGCTCATTTTGCATAAGCTTCAAGTCGTACATCTTCTGTTCCATAAGTTCCCGTGCAAGAGTGGACTTCTTCTTTCCAAGCTTTTTTGCAGCTTTTTCTAGAAGCATATCTACCTCACGAGAAACAGTGATACGGATCTGTACACTTGCCATAGCTATCTGGATTTATGGAAATCGGGGTATATAAAGATTGTGATTTTATGCTTAAGAATGTACTAAAAAGTCAATGATATTATATTAATTTTGGATATATTAGTACAGATTATGATATTCATATGGTAAATATTATGTCTAAATTTATGCTTAATAATGTATAAATAATTGTAGAAATCTGAAAAATAAGGGTAAAGGAAAATGATAAAAAATTAAGAAAAACGGTAAAAAAATAAAGAAAAAATAAGGAAATTAGAAAAAAATAAGGGACTACTCCTTTTTCTCTGCTGGTTTCTCTTCTTTCTTTTCAGATTTAGGAGACTCCTTCTTATCTTCAGTAGGTTTCTCTTCCTTAGGCGTCTCTTTCTCAGCTGGTTTCTCTTTAGGAGCTTCCTTTGGAGTAGGTTTTTCCTCAGGTTCTTCTTTTACTGGAGCAGCTTCAGCTTTTGGCTCCTCCTTTGGAACAGGCTTCTCTTCTGGCTTTGCTTCAGGTTTTGGTTCTTCCTTTTTCTCTGCTGGTTTCTCTTCTTTAGGAGCTTCCTTCTGGATCTTGCCTTGCTTGGTCACTTTCAAGTTTATCTGAGAAATCTTACCATGAATAGTATTTCCGCAAACAGTCTTTCTCTGACGCTGTCCTTTTCGCTTCTTCTTGATACCGACGCCTTTCACTGCGAGAATTCTCTTCCTTCCGGTTCCGGTTACGTCCTTACGCATAGGGAACCCACAATGATCCGAACCGCCAGAAATCACGAACTCGAAACCGGGCATACCAAATGCATCGCCCTTGACTGCGTCGCCGATCTTCTTACCGATGAAAGGCTTTGCCTGATCATCTTTTACTTCTTTTTGACTGCTCTTTCCGTCTTTCGACGAGATAACAAGTTTATATTCTGCCATTTTTTTCCTCCCGAGCACCCGACCATAATACGATCAGACTCAGATCACAACTTAGGATGATGGGCCTGTTTATAAAGGTTATTGTTCAAAAGGGTTTGGGGTCATAAATAGTTCTGTTGAATTGCTGAGGGTCGTAGACGTTTGGTAGGAGGGAGCCGGGTTTAGTGTGTATCCCAAGCATATTATTTGAAATATAACGTAAGTTTTATATATTACCATATGATGTTAATATTAACATTTGGTGTTAAATTGGTTTTGAAGAAGAAACCGATTGAAGTTTACCTCGATGACGAAAATAGGTTAAATATCAGCATATTCAAAGAGGGAAACAAATTTGTTAAATTTGCTTTGAATTATTCGGCAAGGATTGATGGTGAATGGGAAGCAGTCTATCGTGTGGATAATTATCATGGGTTCATCCATGAACAGCGTTTATGGATAACGAATAAACCGATCCCTTTGCCGGAATATGAAAATATGGACTTAAAATCAGTGTTTGATCTGTTTTATGATAAGATTAGTAAAAATTGTTTAAGGTTCAAGAAATTTTATGAGGCGAAGAAAGATGGATAAATTACAAAAGAAATTAAAAGCTGTTAAGGACATACTTGATGCTGAAATAAATGGAGAGATAGATCTTCCTGAAAAAACAATATTATTCACTTTGTCTGATCAGGAATTGACTACTTTGATGACCAAAAAGCGTTTAGAATTGATAAGGGTTATCGGAGAAAGACATCCTAAATCGATTCAGCAGCTTGCGGATTTTGTTAACAGGAAACTGCCTGCAGTAGATAGGGATCTGAAAATCCTTATTAGGAACGACATTATCAAGACTCAAAGAGGTAAACAAGGTGTTCAGCCGACGCTAAATAAGACTATGTTGATCTTACCTTTGACAGAACCAAAAAAGTTGATGGAAATCGCTTCAGGATAAAAACATGGAAATTAACGATGAAATGCGAAGAAAAATGGTAGAAGAGGAATTGAAAGAGTTTAATGACCTTATTAAAGGTCATAAGAAACTGCTATCAGCCATAGGTAGACTATAAGTTTACCTCTCTCCGAATCTTCAGCTGTTCAGCCAATTTGATCCGGGACTATCATTTTCATGGATCCAGAGGGGAGATGTAACAATTCCCCCACAGGAAACTCTCTAACGAGATTATTAATAGGGATTCCATTTATAAACTAACCATTACTTTTATAAAGGTGGAGATATTTCGTGTCCTCGAAGAGAGAAAGAAGAACGGAAAAAGTGCGTTTTTCTTGTTGAAAATGAAAGCATTCATGCCAAGCTTACGGGAAAAGAAGCGATATCTGGCCTTTGAAATCATATCGAAGAGTAAAGTGACTGATATAACAAAGATCACGAAGACCATCTTCTCCCACACAGGGAAATATCTCGGAGAACTCGGCATGGCAAAAGCAGGACTTCAGGTCTTGCAGGACAAATTTGACAACAAGAAGCAACGCGGATTGATTCGCGTAAACCATCTTTCTCTTGATCCGCTAAGAACAGCGCTTGCTTACATCCAGTCAATCGACGGAGTTCCTGTAATCGTCAGGAGCGTAGGCGCAAGCGGAATACTAAAAAAAGCTTATACCAACTACATAAACGAGGTGTGATAATGCAACAACCAATGCCACATCAACTGATGGGATACGACAGGGCAATAACGATGTTCAGTCCTGACGGAAGGCTGCTCCAGGTCGAATATGCAAAGAAGACAGTCAAACAGGGATCGACAGCGATCGGAATCCGATGCAAGGACGGAGTGGTCCTTGTAACAGACAAGAGGATAGTCGACAAGCTAATCGTACCGCGATCGGTCGATAAGATCACCCAGATCGATGAACATATCGTCGCAACAGCAGCAGGTATCCTATCAGATGCCCGTGTGCTTCTGGAAAGAGCCCAGGTCACTGCCCAACAGCACAGGCTGACCTATGACTCGAAAATCGATGTGCTCTCTATCGTCAAGGACATCTGCAATCTAAAACAGATCTGTACACAGTCCGGCGGCCTAAGACCGTTCGGAGTCTCGACACTTGTCGCAGGCATCGATAACTCAGGGACCTACCTATTCCAGACAGACCCTACAGGGATATATTTCGAGTACAAGGCGACTGTGATCGGAGAAGGAGAGACCGAGATCGAGGACATCCTCCACAAGGAATACAAAGAGACCATGACTGTTGACGAAGCTCTCAAACTTGCAATGAAATCTCTAAAGAAGTCGCTTGACAAGAATTTCTCTGTCGAGAGGATCGATGCAGCAGTCGTCCGCGCAGGCACAGGAGAAGTGGAATACCTCGACAACACAATTCTGGAGAAACTTGCTAAAAAATGAGTTTCAACATTGCCCGGATGAAGAAAGGAGAGACCCAATTTGAAATAGTGATCGATCCAGACCTAGCAATGGAATATAAAGAAAAAGGGACAGGAGATATCAAAGATATCCTCAAGTCAGACCAGATATATAGCGACGCGAAGAAAGGATTAGTAGTACCAGCGAACCAACTCGAGACAGCGTTCAAGGCAACCGACACGGAGATAATCGCAGAGACCATCATCCGGGAAGGGACAGTACAGGTCACAGCCGAATACAGGGAGAAGAAAAGAGAGGAGAAACGAAAAAGAATCGTAGCTATCATCTCACGGAACGGGGTCGACCCGAAAACACATCTCCCACATCCACCACAAAGGATCGAGAACGCACTCGATGAGGCAAAAGTGAAGATAGATGAGTGGAAATCAGCGGATGACCAGATCAAGGACATCCTCGTGAAACTCCGCCCAATCCTTCCAATAAGGTTTGAGACCAAGGAAGTAGCTCTTAAGATACCTGGAGACTATGCAGCAAAATCTTATCCAATCGTAACAGCGATCGCAAAGATACAGAAAGAAGAGTGGCAAACAGACGGAGCATGGGTCGTGGTTGTCGAAGTGCCTGGCGGCATGGAAAACGACCTATACGACAAACTCAATTCGCTCTGTCATGGAGATGTAGAATCTAAGCTACTGAAAACAAGGTGAAATTATAATGGGAAATATTAAAATAAACGACAGAGACATCGTAGTCCCTGGAGAAACATTAGCAGAAGGGATGGATTTTGTCCCTGGATTCGGGACCTATCGAGACGGCGAGAATATCATCGCCAAGAACCTAGGACTGTCAAGCATAAGAGGGAAAGTAATCAAGCTCATACCTCTTGCAGGACGGTATTATCCGAAAAACGGGGATGTCATAATCGGACGGGTACAAGATATAATGCTCGGCGGATGGATGATAGGTATCAATTGCGCGTATCATTCCATGCTTTCTATGAAAGAAGGGACATCAGAATTCATCGAACGGGGAGCAGACCTAACCCAATACTTCAAAATCGGAGATTATGTCGTCACAAAAGTAATGAACGTGACGACCCAGAAGCTCGTCGATGTAACGATGAAAGGACCGGGACTCAGGAAGCTCCAAGGCGGACAGGTCTTCGCGATCAACTCCAACAAGGTTCCGAGAGTCATCGGCAAGAATGGTTCCATGATACAAGCTATCAAGGATGCAACCGGCTGCCAGATCACTGTCGGACAGAACGGGTTCATCTGGCTAAAGGGCGAACCTGCAAAGGAGATCATCGCACGAGAGGCAATCGATATCATCGAGAAAAACTCTCATGTAAGCGGTCTGACAGAGAAAATCAAAGGATTCCTAGGAAACCAGGTGAAATAACAATGACATACGATAAAAGATTCGATGGACGTAAAAGCTTCGACGAGCTCCGCCCAATGGAAGCCAAAGCAGGCATCATCAAGAGCGCGGACGGATCAGGCTTTTTCAAGATCGGCAAGACAGAAGCGATCGCAGCAGTCTACGGTCCGAGGACGCTTCACCCTCGATTCCTCCAGGACTCTTCGACAGGCATCCTCAGATGCCACTACAACATGATGCCATTCTCCGGATGTGGAAGCAGGATCAGACCTGGCGGAAACAGGAGATCAAAAGAGATCTCAATGGTCATGAAGAATGCACTTCTTCCAGTGCTTGACCTGAAGGCATTCCCAAACTCAGTAGTTGACGTGTTTGTGGAATATCCTCAGACTGACGCAGGAAGCAGGTGTGCAGGAATCACAGCAGCCTCTATCGCCCTGGCAGATGCGGGGATCACTATGACTGACCTCGTCTGCTCAGTCGCAGTAGGACGTGTAGACGACAAAGTCGCAGCTGACCTGAACTATGATGAAGAGGCCTATGAAGACGGCCCAGTCGCAGATATCCCAATTGCGATGCTCCCGAACAAGAAGACCTTCACTCTTCTCCAGATGGATGGAGAGATCCCGAAGGACATGTTCATGGATGCACTCAAGATGGGCCTAAAAGTATGCGACCAGATCAAGGAGCTACAGGTAAAGGCGCTCAAAGATAAGTATGGTGAGAAAAAATGAATGCAGAATTACGGGACCACTTAATAAAGGCCCTTGACAAAGGTATCAGATTCGACGGACGAAAACCTGACGAGTTCAGGAAAGTCACAGTCGAGACAGATATAACAAGAAACGCTGAAGGATCAGCAAGAGTGAAGATCGGAGACACCGAACTCATCTGCGGAGTAAAGATGGGTATGGACAAGCCATATCCAGACTCTCCGGATAAAGGAAACCTGATGGTCAATGTCGAACTTCTCCCTCTCTCAAGCCCAAGGTTTGAGACAGGACCTCCAGGACTTGAAGCGATCGAGATGGCAAGAGTCATCGACAGAGGGATCAGGGAGTCTGGAGCGATCGATGTCAAGAACCTATGCGTTGAGGCAGGCGAGAAAGTCTGGGGCGTAGCTCTCGATATATGCACGCTAAATGATGACGGCAACCTACATGATGCCGGAAGTCTCGCAGCGATTGCAGCACTCAAGAGCACAAGATATCCTGCTTTCGACGGCACTGAGGTCGACTATAAGACACATACAGATGAGAAACTACCTCTATCAGCTGAACCTATCGAGGTCACTGTATATATGATAGGATCACATCTGCTCGTCGACCCTACAGCACAGGAACAGGAATGCTATGATTCGAGGATCACTGTCGCTTTCAGTGAAGACGGCACAATAGTCGCTATGCAGAAAGGCGGCATGGGAGAGCTATCGATCGAGGACATCGAAAAGATGATCGATCTGGCACTCAAAAAATCCGTCGAGCTCAGAAAGCTACTGGGGTGAAAAAATGGTTGAAGACATCGAGTATACCAAATTCGAGAAGGCAAGGATCATCGGATCCAGAGCGCTACAGATAGCTATGGGTGCTCCTATCCTGATCAAATTGAGTGAGAAGGATCTCAAGGGAATGAACTACAACCCTGTAGAGATCGCAAAGCTTGAGTTCGCTGAGGATATCATCCCGATAACCGTCAAGCGGCCGCTTCCGAAATCTTCTCTCTCTTCTTGATTTTTTAATTTTTTTTTTCTTTTTATT
>JAUUYB010000143.1 GCA_030590605.1 Candidatus Woesearchaeota archaeon | reverse complement strand
GTATTTTGATTAGATAAGGTTACTCCAGGGTATATGATTTTGGAGGTGTGAGATAATTTCCCGTCGAGGAGTCTTTTTTGTGTATTCTTGCTGTTGCAAAGAACGGTATCGAATCGATTCCATACCTGTTTCTCAATGAGGGAATATATTTTACATCCTATATGAAAAATAGTTCTGGAAAGTGGATTGGTAAATTTTTTTCTTAAATAATATCGTCTGACCTCTTGATCATGGATAGCTCTTAAAGGTGTGTGGCAGTAACATATGGTGGGGACGGAGTGGTTTCTTAACATGATTAATTCTCCGACCCCGCCTGTTGAGACTATCATGAGGTCATATGGTTTCAAATCAAGTTTGGTTAGTGCGAGTTTTATAGAAAAGACTAATCCTCTTGATAAAGGGTTGTTTCTTATTTTGGATCTTGTTGATAGATTGAGGACCGTAAATTCTGAGAATCCCTTGAACGTAGAATTAGGAGAGAAATGGTGGGTTGCGATGGTGACTTCATGTATTTTTGATAACCCTTTGGCCATCTCAAGAATTACTTTCTCTCCGCCCCCCTTCATGAATATCCAAGGGTGGTAGATGAGTATATGCATTAACTTCCCTCAGTCATGCTCTGGAAAATTGGCACTCCATCAATCCTTTTTACTGCATCAGGAGAGATCAATTCTTCATCAGCCGCGATTTTGATTGCTTGCTCTCCTACAAGGTTGATTAGGTCCGCATTTCTCATGAGGTCTGCAGTCTCTTTAGGATTCTTCTTCTCTCCGTTATAGAAATCTCCAGTAAGGTCTAAGTACTTTCTGCCCTCTTCAAGTTTCTTACCTAGAATATCCTCATCACAGACAGCGACAAGGGTGCCTCCTTTCTTGGTCTTGTGGGTTTTTACATACATTCTAGATCTTGGACCTGACGACGTATTTTGCTCCGCACGCAGAGCATTTAAGATGTGCGATAGCTCCATCCTTCTCGATTTTCGTGTCCGGTTTCCCGCACTGTTTGCAAAGGACGAACTCATTTGCGTACTGTTTGATTTTTTCGTTGATTCTGGAAGCTGGGACACGCGCACCTATGAGCAAGCTTGTTCTGGTCAGGTTGCCTGGTGTGGCAAGCTCTTTAAGGACATATTTTAGAAGATGTTCTGGATTCCTTCTTAGTGTATCAGCTATCTGTCTGAAATTATTGATGATTGTCCTGTTACCCTGGATATGGCCCAGCACTTTCGGAATCTCGAACCTGTCCCTTTCATGGACTGATTCAGGGATTTCCTTTATTGCTTTAGAGAGCAGCTCTTCATACTTCATGTGTTATGAAAACCCGATGTTCTTTATAAACTTTTACACTGAGTTGTCTGAAATGTACAAGAAAATCACAGTGTGGCTGAAGACATTCCCAGACGAGCATTTCAAACAAATTAGGGGTGCAATTATCTATTGTACTAATCAATCTGAACACAAAATTTTTAAACCTCTCAACCCGTCGGTAGCTTATGGTCTTAGAATCTCTTGTAAACCCGATTAAGGCGGAGAGTAACCCGTATAGGATGTTCTTTATCGGCGCGGTTTACAGCTTGGCAGCTGCAGGGCTTAGTCTTTGGATTTTCAATGAGTACGCAAGTTTGGTGATGGTATTCTTTACTGTTCTCGCATGCACGCCTCTCATGTATAACACTATCAAGATGGAGGAAGAGAAGGACTTAAAGCTTGATGAGGAACGGACGATATTAAAAGAACATGGAAAAGCACTGCTCTTCTTCATGATGTTATTCTTCGGGATAACAGTCGCATTCACTGTCCTGTATGTAGTCCTTCCCTCTGACTTATCAGGTCAGATATTTTCTGTACAGCAAAAGACGATAGCGGAGATAAATGGGCATGTGACATCATTCACTACGACGGATTTCAACATTTTCTCTATGATCTTGCTTAATAATGTGAAAGTGCTGGTATATTGTGTCATTTTTGCGCTTATCTATGGTCTGGGCGCAATATTCATATTGGTTTGGAATGCGTCGGTTATTGCGACTGCGATGGGTGAGTTCTTTAGGCAGAAACTTTCTTCGTTTATAGCAGCAGCAGGCTATGTGAGCATTGCTTCATATTTCAGTGCAGGGTTGATATCCGTGATTAGGTATGCACCACACGGAGTTCTAGAGATCCTGGCGTATTTCATTGGCGGTCTTGCAGGAGGTATAATCTCAATAGCTGTGATCCGGCACGATTTTGGGACAAATCAGTTCGAGAAGATTGTGTTTGATGCTGCGAACCTGCTAATAATTGCGTTTGGAGTACTGTTCATAGCGGCACTCGTTGAGACATTTATCACTCCCCTTTTCTTCATATGATCATTCAAGTACTTTTAGCCTGCCGTTCTTGACTTCGAAGATGTCCCCTTCCATAAGGAGGGTAGAGATGATCTTTTCTGCTTGTGGCTCCTTTGATGATTCTATGAGGTCGTCGACATCCGCACCTTCACCTTTATCAAGTTCTTTGATGAGGTTGTATATTTTCTGTGATGGGTTATCCGTCACTTCTTCCTCAACAGTGACTTCTTCTGTAATCGGTTTGTCAGGGAGGGAACTTTCTTCAGGTTTAGGATTTTCATCGGTGGATTTTGGTTCTTCCTTTAGGACTAAAGAATGCCCATCAATTTCTTTTTTTCTGACTTCTGCCCATTTAGGGTTGTCTATGATCTTGACGATTTCGGGGGTTAGGTAGATTTCTTTGTTATATTCTCTCGGTCGTCCGATGACCTGGACTAGGTTCCCTACTTCTATATCATGGAAGGATAGACCTCCAGGGAATGATCTGG
>JAUUYB010000124.1 GCA_030590605.1 Candidatus Woesearchaeota archaeon | reverse complement strand
GCTTTCTGGAGCGCAGTCAAGGTCGATCAGGTCTATATTTTCTTTATATGGGGTGTCTGGTCCAAGGATTCGTGGTTCGGATGGGTCAATTGGGTTGAGTGGTGCAGGCTTGTCGATGAGGAGAAAGGTAAAAAAAGCCAATACTGCAATTCCGAGTACCCCTAAGATGAGAAATATCCGCATCAGAACCACCCTGCACAATGGCTGCCGTGGCTGCCGTGGCTTCCATGGGCTGCGTGATTGGAGTGGTATGGTGCGTGGGTATGTTCGCCGTATGTCTTGCCTTCTCCATCGACTTTCATTGCGATAGAGCTTGAATGTTCAGTTATGGTCTGGGCGTTGACTGCGGCTGTCGCTGCGATGGTTGCGACGATCCCTGCTTTAACAAGTCTCTCTTTGCTTATCTTGCCTTCCTCTTTCGTGAGGAACGCATTCACTTTCTTTTTTAGCTTCGGAAGCATTATCTCCTTTCTCCTTTTTGACATTTAAAAACTTTTCTCTAACCACCCAGTCAAATTGTTCCATTAGGATTTTGCAGCGTTTGGTGGCAGTGATGGGAGTGATGATTCTGCCGGTTTCAGCATAGTTCAATACTGGGCAGACCCCGCAGTAAGGTTTGTAAGCGCAATTATCGCAGATGTATTGGTCATTGATAGATGCCTGGGTGATTGCGCAGGCGTTGTCGCAGGTGACGACGTCTTTATATTTATCTGTCTTGACATTTCCAAGGAGGAACAGGTCTTCTCCAAGCATCCTGCCTTCGTCACAGGAATAGATGTCTCCATCATGATTATAGACGAGTTGACCGATACCTGCACCACAAGGGCTCCTGAGGTCCATGTACCCTGGATCATGTTTCTCTGTCATCTTCCGAAAGATGAGGTTGACCATGCGCTCGCGGATTTTGGTGCCTTTGCGGTTGAGATCTTCTATATGTTTGACTGCAGTTTTCCAGAAGTCAAGGTATTCTTCAGGGGTATAAGAGATGCTGCTCCAAGTCTTTTTTGCGATGCCGAGGTCATTAAGGTAGCGGAGATGGATATCTGTAAGGCCCAGGCTTACGTATTCATCAACTATCTCTTTAGGGTAGTTGAGGCTGTGTTTAGTGAGGGTGACCAGGCAATCGAGTCTGCGGTCGATTCCCCGCTTCTTGTATTCTTCCCTGAACCGCTTGACCCATTTGGTGACGATCTCATGGTTGCTTCCGCCAAGGTAGGTGCGGTTCTTGTCATGGACTTCTTTTGGTCCGTCGAAAGAAGAGCAGACCCGGATGTCCTCGTCGATGAGCCATTTCATCCGTTCGTCGGTCATCTCAGTGAGGTTGGTGACTATGGTGAGTATCAGATCCTTATCTCCTTTCTTCTCTTTTGCGAGTCGGGTGATGAGCTTGATAGTGTCCCATGCGAGCATAGGTTCGCCGCCCTGGAACTCGATAGTGATACATGTGGAAGGGGATTGGAAGATGAAATCGACGGTCTTTCTTGCGGTGGCTTCATCCATATCGTATTCATTGTCTTCCTTGGTGACAGAGCTTGCGTGGCAGTATACGCAGGACATGTTGCATCTGAGTGTGGTGACGACGATATGTAGTGAGGTCCCTTGTCTCAGGAAAGAATATCGTTTACGAAGTTCACGTTCCGCTTCTTGGATGTTCTTGTCATCAAGAACTATCTCTTTTATCTCAAGCTCAGTGCGAAGTTCTGGTCCTGGGTCGCCGTTCTTGAGTTTCTTGAATTCTTCAGCAGTGAGGATGGAGAAGCTTCCATGGTCTGTGGTGATGAGGATGTGGTCATCTATCTTTCGTGACCGATAATTGTTGAGGGTATAAGTCATCATGCAATCCCGTTATTTTTCATGAGTCCGAGGACATAGTTTGCGAACTCCATATGGATATTGTCATGAGGAGAGGTTAGTGAGACTGTGAATGTATCATCAAGGAGTTTTCCTTTGGCTTCGCTCTTGAAATCATCGATGGCTTGGAGGATAGATTCCTTGTGGTAGAGCTTATTGTTAAGCACTATCTTTCTTTCCATATTTCTCCTCCCATGGGACAGCGATGTCATCAGGGTCTTCTATCTCTTCCTTTTCGAGCTCTTTCATGAGCGTATTGAATTCTTCTTCGTCGAAATCAGCTTCTTTCGATGTGAAGGAAGCAGGATCATTTGTGAATAGTGCACGCTGTAGGAGCATCTCCCTGATCTTTCTGGAGTCTTTCGCTCTTTCACGGTAGTCTGCATAATTTATGAGTTCATTCGCGAATTCCATACCGATTTTTTCCATCGTATCATTTCCTGTTTTATTTTTCGGTGTAAGCTTCACGCTGATTCCTGTTTCAGGGTCTCCATCAAGAAGGATATATAGAGAGTCAAGAAAGACATATGCTGCAGAATATACTGTTTCTATCGGGTAGACCTTTGGGTTCACCGTCACGGTGACCGAGTCTGTGTCTGCTTTGATTTGTGTAGATTCCATGGTATCCCCCGTCTATAAGACAAATGATAATAGTATTAAAATGTTTCCATTGGCAAGGATAGTAGCGATAGCTCCCACAGTCATGATCGGCGCGAAGGGAGTGGTCCGGGATACTCTGACTCGTTTAAGGCCGGTCTTTTTCAGGATATTTATCTGTGCGGAAGTCAATCCTTCAGGTTCTTCATCGATCATAGATTTTTTTGAGAATAATGGTTTTGGGATACGTTTGAATTTTCCATTTTCTTTGACGATGTCCTGTTGGAGGACCATTCCAGGTTTGAGATGTCTTATATCTATATCTGTACAGAATTGTTCATATGCGAGATCAGTTAATCCTTCTTTCAGCATGAACATGAAACTTTTCCAGATGATGACATTGATGATGAATCCGATGAGGAACTGGGAGTTATAGACGTCTTTGTCAAGGAAGATACGCGCGATTGAGATGAGTAATAGGACGTATATGAATATCTTGCCTCTTGGGATCAGGGGGAAGAGGATGAATGCGATGATGATCTTAAGGAATGCTGAGGACGGGATACCTATCGCGCTTAGGGCGAGGTTGAGTACCCAGTACAAAGAGAATAGGTAAAGTACTGATTCTAGCAGACGTTTAGGAAATTCTTTAAGCATTTTTTTTGTGGTGCTGACCAACCGGGGGATAGAAAGATGTCTTAGGATTACTGAGAGAGAGAAGATGAGTCCTATGATAAATATATTCATGAGGAGCATGAGGGAGGGAGCCCAATTGATATGCCCATAGGAATAGCTTGATAGAGGGATTAGCGCTGCGAATGCTATGAATAGCTTACCGTCGCCTGCTGTCCAGATCCCTGCGTACCATAGACCGAATCCCATAATTATTGCGAAGAGCAGGTTCGTAAGGATCTCAAGGAGGTATTGATGGGAAAGGGATCCCCAGTAGAAGATGATGAGCCCGGTATTCATGATAAAAGCATAGACGATCCCTGATAGGACCCATTTGTTCCTGATAAGTCCTGTCTTGATATCTTCTATCGATGTTATTATCCCTAAGCCAAGGATGCCTGGAAGGAATAGCCAGATGATATCCATGTCGTATCATAGGAGGAGAGTGATATTTAAATCTAAGGGAAAGGCGGCTATTTTGAAATCCTCGCTACTATCGTCAGTCCGAGCTTCCACGCTGAACACATTGGAGCCGTTGTTAGGGG
>JAUUYB010000091.1 GCA_030590605.1 Candidatus Woesearchaeota archaeon | reverse complement strand
GGATCGATAACCATCTTAACTGTTCCTATACTTGACGCCGACTGCCTCTTCAAGCTGTTGGCATAATATTTTCACTCTTGCCTTTTCGATCGGGTCTCTTGCTTTAAAAGTAGTGAACATCTCCTCGATATTATTTCTTGCTTCATGGAGTTTCATGACGCTAATATTGATCTGATTAAGGAGTTCCCGCTGGGCATCAATACTTAACTTTAGAACTTTTTTTTCTTTGCTTTTCTCAGAGGTCATCAGTAATTCTTGGGTCTCTTTCTCTAGAGTCTTGATGACATAATTGGTTGTCTTGAAAATATGTGAATGGATATCAATATGATGGGTTATCTGATTCAATGATTCAACAAAAACTTTCTCTATGCGTTCACTCTCTTTCTTTTTGTTCGCTCTGGTGATATATAGGTTAATCTCATGTATAAGGTCAACAAGCAATTCGTCAGTCTTCCGAAATCCCTTGTGTACAAACCAATGGAACTGTAGTGGCATAGGGCGTATCATGTATCGGTGGTTTAAATATATTGTGTATGTTTTGGAGCAAGGTGTTGTGGTCAATTAAAAAAAGGAAATAGACAAAACGTTTATATAACTCAAATGAATCTTATTTCAGTATGGCAAAAGACAAAGGCATAACAGTCAAGAAAGACGAGGACATGCCTGAGTGGTATTCTCAGGTGATACTGAAATCAGAACTGGCTGATTACTCTCCTGTAAAAGGATGTCTTGTCATGAGGCCATACTCATACGCTATCTGGCAGAAACTCATGGATTTCTTCAACGAGCTCATATTCAGCGTCGGAGTGGAGAACGCATATTTCCCTATGTTCATACCGGAATCGCTCTTCGCCAAAGAATCAGAGCATGCAAAAGGCTTCGCACCAGAAGTCGCGTGGGTCGAGAAGAAAGAAGAACACGAAGAAAGACTCGCATTAAGGCCGACATCTGAGACCATCATGTATGATTCCTATGCGAAATGGATAAGATCATACAGGGACCTTCCGTTAATAATCAATCTATGGTGCAACATCATCAGATGGGAAGTGAAAGACGTCAAGCCATTCCTGAGAAGCAGAGAATTCCTCTGGCAGGAAGGACACTGCGTCTACGAGACCCAGGAAGAGCTGCACAAAGAGACACTGCAATATCTTGAATTCTACAGGCAGGTAGCAGAAGACCTGCTCGCAGTACCGGTCATCAAAGGAGAGAAGACAGAAAAAGAGAGGTTTGCAGGAGCAGACAATACCTATACTATCGAATCATTCATGCCTGACGGCAAAGCCCTGCAGATGGGGACAAGCCATGACCTATCGCAAGGCTTCGCAAAATCATTCAATATCGAATACCTAGGAAGAGACGAGAAATTCCATGCTCCATGGCAGAACTCATGGGGCATATCCACACGGATGATAGGAGCGATGGTCATGATGCACGGAGACGACAAAGGATTAGTCCTGCCACCAAAAGCAGCGCCTATACCAGTAGTCATAGTCCCTATAATCTTCGAGGACACAAAAAAGAAAGTCCTCGCTAAAGCAAAAGAGATCCAGAAAGCGACCAAAGGAAAGCTGGATGACAGAGACCACTACTCTGCCGGCTGGAAATTCAACCAATGGGAGATGAAAGGAGTCCCAATAAGGATAGAGATAGGTCCAAAAGACGTCGAGAAAGACCAGTGCATGCTTGTACGACGTGACACAGGCGAGAAAGTACCAGTAGCGCTCAAAGACATAAAGAAGACAGTCTCCGATACTCTTGAGACCATGCAAAAAGATATGCTTGACAAAGCCAGGAAGAAGATGGAATCGATGATAGACTCTTCAGACAACTGGGAAGACTTCCAGAAGAAGACCAAGGACAAGATGGTGAGGGTCAAGTTCTGCGGAGAACCTGAATGCGAAGAGAACATCAAAGCAGAGACCGGAGGCGTCACATCAAGATGTCAACCATTAGAAGGCGCTGATCCAACTGGAAAATGCTTCAAATGCGGAAAGGAAGCGAAGATGGATATGTATTTCTCTCGGAATTATTAGGAGTTTTGGATATTCAAACATCCACCCAAAAACTTAAATACTTTAAATATGGAATTCTATTTATAAAACTCGAGGTGATAATTAATGGCTTTAGGAGATATATCAGGTCTGGATGCAGGTGTTGGTGCATTAATAGCAGCGATGTTAGGGATTTTTCTGTTCTTCATGTTTTTAGGGTACATCTTCCTTTCGTTTGCCCTTATGGGATTATCCAAAAAGACGAATACAGATAAGATCTGGCTTTGCTGGATACCGATTGCGCAGATGATACAGCTGCCAAGGATAGGAGGACTTCCATGGTGGTGGGGACTGATCTATATAGGGCCTATGTTCATTCCGGTAATAGGGCCATTGATCTCCGTGGGAATCGGAATCTACATCTGGTGGAAAGTCGCAGAAGCGGTCAATAAACCAGGATGGTGGAGCCTGCTTCTCTTGATACCTATCGTGAACATAGTGCTTGTATGTATCATGGCATGGGGCAAGAAATAGTCAATTTATCAACTCGCGGGCAGCGGCAATCGCTGCTTCGCGTATTTTTTCTTCATTTTCAACGACCCGTCCTTCCATCAATACCTTACCGTTACAGATGGTGGTATCAACAGAATTTCCGTTGGCAGCATAGACAAGGTCAGAGATGACATTAAGTCCAGGCACCATACAAGGATTTCTAAGATCTATCAATAACATATCAGCGAGCATCCCCTCTTTTATCCTGCCAGCATCATATCCGAAAGCATGAGCTCCGTTCATCGAAGCCATATCGAATGCCTCTCTTGCAGGCAGCCTCGTAGGATCAGCAGAAACATGTTTCTGGAGGAGCGCCGCTATCTTCATCTCCTCGCTCATATCCAGGTTGTTGTTCGAAGATGCGCCGTCAGTCCCGAGCGTCACACCCTTGAATGCAGAATAGTCAAATGTGTTTCCGACACCCAGTTTCATATTGGAGACAGGATTATGATTGATCTTCACTTCCCTCTTATTCAGGATATCCTTCTCATCAGCCTCTAACCAGACATTATGGGCAGCGATCACGTTCTTTCCCAGGAATCCTATCTTCTCGAGATAATGCACAGGCCGGTGACCTGTCTTCTCGATGCATCCCTCAACTTCAGTCTCAGTCTCAGCGAGATGTATGTGGAGCATGAGGTCATTCTTATCAGCAAATTCCTTGGCCCAGATCAGGTTCTCTTCAGAAACTGTGTAGATAGCATGAGGGGCAATCGTAAGAGAGATAGTGCTGTTGCATTCTTCTTTTAATATGTGGAAGTTACGATCCACAGTCTCCTTAGAACCGTTCTCACCAGCGCCATCAAGAAGCGTAAGGCCGATGCTTGCGCGGACTCCCATCTCTTTCGCTGCTTTAATAGTCACTTCAGGATGCCAATACATATCATTGAAGAAAGTGGTTCCAGATTTAATCATCTCAAGGATGGAGAGTTTGCTTCCTGCATAGATATCCTTATCTGTCATCTTAGCCTCAAGAGGCCAGATATGCTTCTCAAGCCATTCCATCAGATGAAGATCGTCTGCAACACCCCTAAGAAGGCTCATCGCTGCATGGGTATGAGTATTATAAAAAGAAGGGATCACTGCGAGATGCCTCTTATCGATGACATGCTCAGCTTCAACCTTAAGGTCCGGAGCTATCTCAGTAATCCTTTCTCCGTCAGTCAGGATATCGACGGACTTGCCTTTCAGCTCTACATTCTTTATGAGGATGCTCATGATAATCAAATATCCAGTATGGACTGCATGATGATGGAAATGGAATAGTTGGCCTTCTCCTTCATTTTGTCGATCTCCTTGAAATCGATATCTTTTCCGATACCATTCCCAAAATTATCCACAGAGCAAAGCGAAGCGAACTTGATGCCTATCTCCTGGCAAAGGGTCGCCTCGGTCGCCATGGTCATACCTACGATATCAGAATAGTCTTTATACATCCGGACTTCTGCTTTGGTCTCAAGCCTCGGACCCTGGACCTGGATGTAGGTGCCCTTGTTTACGGTATCGATCGAGTGGTTCTTACAAGCGTACATGAGGGTCTTCCTGAGATCCTCATCAAGATGAGGTATCGTGAAAGCGAACTCGAGCTTGTCTACAGGTGAATCATAAAATGTCTGGATAGGTGTAGTATCTATGAAATCGTCAGGTATCACGAGAGCCCCTGGAGGGATGGTTTTTTTATAGGAACCTGTCGAGTAAATCCCTATGCAATCGGTGATTCCCAGCTCAAGAAAAGCGGAGATATGAGCCTTATGGTTGATGAGATGAGGCAATATGTCTTTCTTCACGCCATGGCGTTGGATGAAATAGAAGTTCTTTCCTTTGTATACTGTCGCAGTGCCGTATCTTGTCTCAACAGGATGAGGTACAAGCCCTGAAAAGACAGTCTTGTTAAGGAACGAGCTTCCACCGATGATTCCCATAGCCATGTAAAAACCTAAGGTATGGAAGTTTTTAAGGATTTCGATTGAAAGTGAGGAAAATTCTTAAATAGCCTTGAAATATTAAAGCGGACATGCTCAAGAAACTCATCTCCCAAGACAAGATACAGGCAAGGGTCAAAGAGCTCGCTTCTGAGATAGACCAGGATTATCAAGGAAAAGAGATCTATACTATCTGCATCCTGAACGGAGGAAAGCCATTCCATAGGGACATCCTCGCTGAACTGGCGCACCTCGGACGGTCAATGCAATACCAGGAAATCACGATATCGAGCTATGATGGGGAAACCTCTACAGGTACTGTAAAGATCAAAGGAGAAGTCGAGGTTTCAGGCAGAGACATACTTGTTGTCGAAGATATAGTAGACACCGGCAGATCGATGAGCAAACTGCTCCCTGAACTCAAGAAGATGGGAGCAAAAAGCGTCCGGATATGCACATTTTTGAATAAGCCCTCGAGAAGAGCAGTCGAAGTGAAACTTGATTATGTAGGGTTAGATATTGATGATTTATTCGTCGTCGGATACGGGATGGATTTCAATGAACTATACCGGGAGCTGCTGGATATCTGTGTGTATACTAATCCTTGATTTTCATATTTCTTTTATCAATTCCCCTAACGTGGACAAAATGGTTTTCGGCTGTACATTTCGTTACTGGTCCTGCTTTTTTCGAAATGCTTCCAATGTGGTTCCTGGGATATTGGTCCAT
>JAUUYB010000085.1 GCA_030590605.1 Candidatus Woesearchaeota archaeon | reverse complement strand
CACCCTCCCCGATTCCCTGGACGACTGCTGTAAGATGGAATGGAAGCAATGGGTCATTGATGTTCCCTGCTTCCACAACTATACCTTTTCCTGAAGCAATGACTGAATACGGATCTGTCGGTTTGATCATGTTGGCTGGTAATGGAAGATATCTATAACCAGTGAATGCTGGAGATCTTGAATAAATCCCCCAAGCGACCCTGCATGCAATCCCCATGCTCTCCTTGTCTCCAGCAGGATAATAAACAATTATCTCGTCGTTTACAGGATCGCTATCGAATCCAGAATGGATTGAGATTACGAAATCGCCTTCTCCAGCGATCTTCACCCTTTCTTCGAGCGTGACATCACGATTCCCTTTCTTCAACGGTCTTGTGAGCGTCGCCGTAGGAATCCATGGCTGGAGCGCTTCTGCTACTCTTGAAGTCAGCTCTTCCTCATCAATAGTCGGTCCCTGCAAACCCTTGTCATCATCACCATGTCCTGGATCGATCACCGGCCTGTCTATGGCCAGTTTCGGTACATCAGGACAATCCTCTGCTTCAATATCCTCGATCTTGCCGAGATTGACCTTATCCCCCTGCTTCTGGAACAATATGAAATCTGCCCCACTCACTTTCTCATTCGAAGAGATCAGGATCGTGTCAACTATATACGGATAGGACACAGCAGAAAACCCGGATTCATGTTCAAGACCCCGGATAGTTATCTCGAAATCTGAGAAATCATATGAGAACTTCTTCAGATCGAGATTATCCTGGCTATATGCGAGCTTGACGTCTCCAGGCAGGCTGTAAAGTGCACCTGTCAAAAGAGAGATGTCCCGGGAAAGATATTTCTTCTCAAAAGCCTGATTAGTCTCGACTCCTTTGACGAACGAGAACAAAGATGCAGCTATAGCCACTGCGAAAATCGCCTGGAAGAGAATGAGCAGAAGCTGCTGAGTAGCCTCTGAACCCTTCTTGCCGATACCTCTTTTTAGCATATATAAACATCTGGTCAAGTGGTGTTAAAAAATGTTTCTAAACTGACTGGCATCTGCTATCCACATACTCACATGCCTTGCTGCATATGAAGTTATCGCACATCTCCTCGCAGTTCGGGGTCTTTGTGCAGTCGAGATCAGAACATTTGAAAGATGCAGGGCACTCGATGCATTCATCGAATTCCATATCATCAAAAGAAGGGAAATAACCATCCTTGTAGCATTGTCTCCAGTCATCAATTTCTTCCCATGGCTCAAGAGTCGATTCATCGACGCACTTCCCGATATCTATATTCCGATATATCCATACGCATCCAGTATGGCAATGGTTCCTATTACAGGCTGTCTTGCAATTCACAGGTCCGCAGACATTGGACTCATAGAATGAATCACACTCGAACCCTGATTCGGGACAGTATTCACATGACTTGAACACGTCATCCCTATCATATCTCGGATAGCATACTCCCTTGTAGACTGCACAATGGAATTCATCGAGCGTACCGCATGAAACAGTCTCATGGCAATCGCCGCCCATACAAATATAGACTGTCTCCTGCTGTCTCTGGATGCCTATCATAGCGAGGTCTCCGAAGGATGGGATTACCGCATACTCGCAGGTGATCTCTCTTGGTTTAGAAACAACCTCTTGGATTATATTCTCATCCGGTTCCAATCCATATATAATACTGGCTCCAAATATATTGACTAGCCATTCCGGCGGTTTTTTCGATGGGTCTCCGATGAATGTAGATTCCCCTCCTTTGATAGAATAATCCACAGCTTGGCACTTTATTATCTCTAAATTGCTGACCTTGATTTTCTCATTATCATACACTACACTATACAGACACAGGCATCCTCCTGATCCGCATGCAGACATCGGCTTATAGAGCTCTCCCTCAATCTCTAGCAGAGTCTTTCCAGAAGAACGCTCATAACATTTCCCTTTCACAGTCTCCTGATTCTCCTCGAAACCTATGATCACCATGCCTTTACTCCCATCCAACTTCGTGAATACAGGGACGGTCTTGTTCTCTTGGTCCTCTAGTGCCTGGATCTCTTCTACAAGAGCGTCAAAAGACTTGAGCGACGGTTCGATACTCTTCGCTACGAAGAAATTGTAGGCGAACTTACCGAAGAACGAGAATATGAAAATCAGGAGGATCGCTCCGAATATGAGACGGAGAAGCTCATCCATCATAGAGGTCTGACCTTTCTTATGCATACTACTTCCCCGGCCGATTGTCATGTGGAAGGCATGGTTTCTCTAAGTGGAACGTCGTGAGTTCCCCGTTGATTCCGAATGCCTCAACTCTGCTTCCTTCCCTGGCACAGCATTGATCATGGCTATACCAGAACTTGCAGATCGCTGTCCTTCCATCCTTATAGGGAATCTCAATATCTGCAAGAGCTACCCTGTTCCATACCTTCTTCTTATCATCATATATCTGCTGTTTTGTAGCTTCGCAGATGTTAGGGATGAAATCGTGGTCTACATCAGGATTGTCTAAGTTATTACTGATGTCACCCAGGATCTCCTCGATTTTTTCCTTATTTCCAGGGTACTTTGCCTCTATCGCGGCCCTCACTTTCGAATAATCTATGAGCTCGTTATGGACATCAGGGCAGGTGTCACAGCTATCAGGGTAGCAATCACCGTCAGCATCACCAAGTTTTGGTGTGCATGTCTTGTCAGGGTCAGCTCCGATCCCCAGATACCCCTGCTTACATGCCTTCAACGACGCCTCTGCAGTTACCGGATCTATCGACCGTATGGCTCCACTCGCTGCATTCCTGAATAAGAACAGTATGACAAATACAACAATCATCACCAGGATAATCTTTCCCACATTCCCTTCTATCATCCCACTCTTTCCCATCATCACACCTCAGGCATACAGCAGACATCCTTCTCGGAATCGCTGCATTTGAAATTCGCTATCCTGTACGGACAATCATCCATCGACTTCACGCATCCACCACCCTGCGACTCACACGTTGTTGTCGTCTGAGTGAAAAGAGCGACCTTGCCGGTGAAGACCAATACCATTACCACAATAACTACCATGACTAAAATGAACAGGATAAGCGTCTGCATCGAGATATTCCCTTTCATCATATCGGCAAGCAGCACTGCCCTCCTTTCTTATTCTTACAGTAATCATCATCTCCGGGAGCACTCTGGCAGCTGCATCCTTCAGCCCATACCTTCATCGGGAATCCAGGGGTGGTACAGTCTCCGTTATCATCTGCACACATACCTCCCTTTGCATCACATGTAGTATTCTGTGTGAAAATATGGATCTTTCCGGTGAAAATCAATACCAAGATTATGAGGACCACCAGACCTAATGCTGCTATGATGATCGTGTTCATGGAAATGCTCTGCGCTTTTTTCATCAGTTCACCTTGAATGAAATATATCGTTGTTGAGTATTAAAAGTTTTTTGGTCATTCGTCACGTACCCTGCAGGAAGCTCAATCAGGATCATGCCCTTAGGAAATTTCGATATCGTAAACACATTACCTTGCAGGGTCTGAGATCCAGAGAAAGAATATATCTCCCAATCTCCCGGTTTGTCAGGAGTGCCTATCCATGCATCATCACTATATACATTCACTGTCTCTGCTGAGACTTTTGATGAATCGACAGGCTGATTGAATGTCAATTTTATCTCATGCACATCCAGCTTGAATTTCTGTCCGACGAACGGATCCGTGAAGAACCGATTCTTGTAATCAAGAGATGTATCTGTCTGATCTTCTGACACCTGGACATCTACGCATACGCAGGATTTGGATGTGCAACACGCGCCGTATGTATCGGGGTTGTCATCTGCAGGGTTAGGCATGAGATTGTCTGCAAAATCCATCGCCTTCTGTGAAATCGTCATGACCATGTCCTTTATCGGACCCGTGAAGAAGAGCAGGAGCACAACAAGTATGATCAAGCTCCCAACTGTCTTCATGGCCATCCCTTTCTTTCTCATCCCCATCCAACCCCCTTGAAAAGATTTCCCATGACTGTGAATATCCTATCTCCTGCCCCGCTCATGATGACCAGGCTGATAAGGAGAAAGAGGATTGTGACAGTGATCCAAAGCAATTGCTGTTGGGTCATCGCTTTCTTCCTGAATCTTTCCATGATATACTCTCCAGCACTCCTGACTATTAAAACTTACTACTTGCTTTGTAGAAAGTCCTCACATCCGTTCGGGTGGTGTCGGACTCGCTCCATGCAGTATAATGTGATTGGCTGGGTTTCCCGTAGGGAGCCCCCCCTTTCCAGCCCCGCTTTAAAAATTTAAACGGAGCTCGGTTGCTAGACACCACCACAACTTTCTACAAAACCTACTTACCCACAAGCACTTCGCATTTCAGCTTGTTTAGCTCCTCTTCATCGAATTCCCTCAGAGCCACATATGCCATATGATCATAATCCATATCAGTCTCTATCGTCGCCTGAGCACCCACGTAAGCTCCTGACCCCCAGAGCAGCGCCCCTCCTTTAGCGATCATCGCTCCACCGATTATAGGCAGGAGGACGCCACCAGATGCAGCAGTCGCAACCCCTCCTAATACGACAAGCCCTGAAAAAAGGAATAATCCAGCCCCATCAGAATTGATCGAGTTCTGGGCGAAGTCCAACGCTATCCTCATCCTGTCTTTTCCCTTGACATAGACAAAGATAGTCGCATACTCCCTCCTAGGATCGAGGGAATATTGGTCTGATGCGAGAATCGCGTCATTATCTCCCAGCTTACTCAGGAGCCATTCTGAATTCTCTGTCTGGAATCCCTGAAGGAAGGATAAATAAGTCATGCCTCCTGAAGGCGCATTATAGCTTGCCAAATGCTCGAAAAGACCGGTTATCTCCGGGTTCTTCTTCTCAAACCCGTCTTCGAATGTGATCCTGTGGCAAATCGCACAGTAAACTCCGTCCTCGTTGAATATGCCTAGTTTCCCCTGATGAAACTGGTCCCAACAATGGAAAAGCGAGTCTGCCAGCACCTTGTTCGCTTCAGCATCCTCAGACCCTTTTTTTATCGATACGTCTACAGTAGGGCAATTAATATCCAATTCTGCAAACCTCATCCCTTTTATCTCACCAAGATGATTAGCGAAAACACTCTTCTTGCAGATATCCTTTGTCACCCCTGCCTGTGCGCTGCTTCCAAAAATTCCCAGAATATACAGAAAAGTGACGGTCGCCACTAAGACAATCACAATTCCTGCGACGACTGTTATCGCCATCCCTCCTTTTCTAGTTATAGAGACCATAGCTACAATCAAGATTGTTCAGGTTGTCCTCAGTGATTACCACGAGTTTGCTGTAAGGTTCGTTAGCCTTAAACAAACCACCTATATTCTTATTCAAGAAGCTGAAAATATCACTTGCTACATCTCCAGGAAAGGCTGCATAGATGATGTAATACTTCTCATTTATGTCAATATTATCAAAATATTCGGGCGCACCTACAATCT
>JAUUYB010000067.1 GCA_030590605.1 Candidatus Woesearchaeota archaeon | reverse complement strand
GCTACTATCGTCAGTCCGAGCTTCAACGCTGAACACATTTGAGCCGTCGCGAGGGGTGGCTCCCTACGGGAACGCAGGCTTCTTGATGAAAGTAAGAGGTAGCGAGGAAGATAGTAGCTTCCGAAGGAATAGGATTTCATAATAGCCTACTACTAGAAACATTTTTATAATGCCCTGCCCATTCTGATCCTATGGTTCCAGTCTTCGATTATATCATTGTGAGCAGCACAGTCATGCTCGCACTTCTCTTTTGCTATTGGATATTTTGGAAGTTTTACTTCTTGCGGGACCCATCGCGAAAGATTCCTCATGGAAACAACCTTATCGCACCTGCAGATGGAGTGATAATCTCTGTCAAGGCCTACAATTTCTCAGAAAAAAAAGCGAAGGTCAAAGTGGATAAAGGGATCGGGAAGATAATGACTCTCGCAAGCGATATCGGAAAGGAGGTCACAGTAGTCTCGATATTCATGTCGCCGTTCGATGTGCACGTCAATCGCGCTCCGTGCGACGGCACTGTCATCTCCACCAAACATACTAAAGGTAAGTTCTATAACGCAAGAAACCTGGAGAAAAGTCTCTATAACGAGAAGAATGAGATCCTTATGAAGACCGATTTTGGGAAGATCAAGGTGATTCAGATTGCAGGATTTCTTGCACGCAGGATAGAATCTTATGTAAGAGACACCCAAAAAGTCATAAAAGGCCAGCGTATCGGTCTGATAAACCTGGGAAGCCAGGTGACTATGATCCTTCCGACTGATAAGATCGAGTTGAATGCTCGCGTCGGTCGAAAGGTAAAAGCCGGTGTGACAATAATAGCAGGTGTCAAGAAATGAATTTTTTGAAACATACTCCTCAAGCTCTTACTTTAGCGAACCTGTTCTGCGGATTCGCTTCAATCATCCTGATTACGGACGGAAATCACCTCCCAGGAATCCTTATCCTGTTCCCAGCGTTCATCTTCGACATCCTCGACGGTCTCGTAGCAAGGATGTTCGGCTGGAAAAGCGCATTAGGAGGCGAGCTCGATTCCCTGGCTGATGAAGTATCTTTCGTCGTAGCGCCTGCGATCATCATGGCGATAGTATTTTTCGACTCAAGCTTATTCGGCTTCATCGTGGCAGGTTTATCGATCTCATTTGGGACGCTTAGGCTTGCCAAGTTCAATATCACGAAAGATAAAGGATATTTCCAGGGGATGTCAGTCCCATACTTCACCACAATCGTTATCGCGATCTACTTCATATTGTTCTACCAGCCGCAATTCATTATCAACCAGCTTGTCCTCGGAATCTCGCTTATCATCATCTCTGCTATGCAGGTAAGTTCTGTCAGGTTTCCGAGTTTGAAGGGACCGACTTACCTGAAATACAAGTATTTAGGTATGTCTATCCTCCTCTTATTTGCGATAGGCCTTTTTTATGGGACAGACATATTATTGATAGGGTATGCTCTCCAAGGCGCTGTCCTCTTAGTGATCCTCCTCCCGCTTCTCCTTGATAGACAAGTGATCAAAAAGAGATTTGCATATCTCTTTGTCGCACTGTTCATCCTCATCTCGCTTTGGGCCGACCTGGCAGTAGGGCATCCTCCTCTGATCTTGGGGATCCCTTTTCTATATGCTGTAATCTTCTCTCCATTGGTTCAGCTTTCTATAGAAAGAGATTAAATGAGAGAAATTTCTGCTGATCTAAATGAAAAAGTTTAAATGTGCCTTTCTATGAAGAGATAATATGCTTGAAATCATACTGAATGCATTCTATCTGCTGCTTCCTGCCTATGCAGCGAACATGGCGCCTGTAGTCTTCAGGAGCATAAGATTTCTTGATATCCCTCTAGACTTCGGAAGGAAAGTATGGGGGAAACCGATCTTCGGGCCTCACAAGACGTATAGGGGGTTGTTTTTCGGTGTTGTAAGCGCAATCTTCATCGCAGGCATCCAGTACATTCTCCCTTTTGAAAATGTATTATTGGATTATTCTAATTGGATCATGATCGGGACTCTCATGGGTGTCGGAGCTATCTCAGGTGACGCAATCAAGAGTTTTTTCAAGAGAAGAGTAGGGATACGCCCAGGCAGGCCCTGGATACCCTTCGATCAGATAGATTTCGTCATCGGAGCGCTTGTACTTATATCTGTCTTGACCCTTCCTGGATGGGAAATAACAGTCGTAGCCATCATCCTGAGTTTCGTCTTGCATATCCTGATCAATCATATCGCATTCTTTCTTGGTATAAGGAAGGAGAGATGGTGAGCTCAGATGATCATCAATCCGATTATTGAGATGACAAGATAAGGAAAAGCGTAAAGTCCGATCTTGACAAGAGATATCTTTTTCTGGAGAAGTATGGATCCTGCTGGAAATCCATAAAGGAAGATAAGCGTTACAAGCGCAGGGTAAGTGAAGAGATCCGGGTGTTTGAGGAATGTGGAATAACCGAAGAGGTGTACCCCTGCAAGCGATATATATACTACAACGGTCTTTGTGATCAGATTGATTTTTGCCATCCGCAATATCACAATGCCGATAACTCCGGTAACTATCGAGATCAATATGTTTCTGGAGACAAAAGCCAGGATAAAGAATACTATCCCGCCTAAGATTATGTCTTCGATCCAAACAAAATAACGTTTTCCGTCTTTCAATTCCTCTTCAGCGATCTTTCCGACAGCGACACCACAAAAGATACCAAGATAACAGATGAGAGAAGATATGAGAAGTATCATCGTTCGAACTCGCTATGCCCCCATTGGATAAGAAGATTGTATCCTTTGACATTCGGGATGTCACAGCCGCCAAAACAGGTGCCTGCCCAGATATGGACTGATGAGCCCGTCTTTTCCTCGATTGTGTCAGTTATCCTTAACGCTTCAGGTTTCAGTCCTTCCGGCAGCTGGATAAGGACTTTCTTGGCTTTCACTTTCTTGATCTGTGCCACAGCTTTCTCAAGTTCAAGGTCGTAATTCATACCAATACCCATTGACCCCATTCTTATTAATTTATCGATTTGACAATACTTAAATATAGAATATGATCCCTCTAACTAACAATGAGATTCGCAATCATAGTATCCACTCTTGATCCAGCTGGTATGAATATCAGGGACAAGCTCATCAACGAACAACATTTCAAAGATGCCGGAGAAAAGTTCGAAGGAGAACCGATTTATACCAATGGAGAGACTCTTCTCTACACAGTCACCAAAAGGACTATTGATTGCGAGCATATCGACAAGGACATCAAAGCGGATATCATCTGCTTCGCTACAAAACATCAGTCAGAAAAAGGAGTACCCTCCCTTTCTGTCCACGCGCCAGGTAATTGGGGAAAAGCAGAGATGGGCGGATCGGATAGAGAATTGTCTATCGCCGCAGCATCCTGCATCAAGGAAGGGCTCAATATCCTAGAAAAAAAAGATCATGCTGATCACGATGTGACTGTCGAAGCGACACATCATGGCCCTCTCCTTGACACTCCTTGCTTCTTTATCGAGATCGGCAGCGACGAAGATGCATGGAAAGACCCAAAAGCAGGTTCTGTCATCGCTGAGACTATCATAGAGATAATCAAGAAGCAGCCTGAGTACCCTGCAGCGATTCTCCTCGGAGGAGGTCATTACAATCATGAAGCGAACAAGATAATTCTTCGTTCAGATATCGCTATAGGCCACATCTGCCCTAAATACGCTCTAGACAATCTTGACGAAGAGATATTCAACAAGGCTATCGAACGGAACAAAGAAAAAATCGACCTGGTTATCCTTGATTGGAAAGGCCTAGGCCCCAACAAAGAGAGAATAAAAAAAATAATTGAAAAAAAAGGAATAAAAGTTGTACGGTCCAAAGACGTCCGTTGATTATTTTTTCGGCTCTTCCGTCTTTTCTCCCTTCTTCTCTCCTTCAGGTTCTTCCTTCTTCTCTTCGTCCTTGACAAATTCGTTGATGATCAATTCAGGGATGCCTTCTTCTACCATCTTCTTCTTGATGGTATTAGCTTCCTTGCCTTTCATCAGTGCGAGTACTTCCTTGGCTTTCGCTTCGAACTCAGCCCGCTTCTCTTTCATCTCTTCTTCGAGCCTCTTCTTCTCTTCTTCTAGTTCTTTTAGCTCTTCTGCGGAAAGTTCAGTCTTTCCTGAAGTGATTTGTTTTTCGAACATGCCGGAATTTACGTCAACGATAGTCTCACGTGCTTGTTTTCCTTCGACAAGGATACCCATAGAATCACATGTACCTATGATCTCTTTTACCTTAGCCTTAGCATCAACTCCGAGAAGGTTATCTGCTTTCATCTTAGCGATCTTGATAATCTGCTCGATCTTGAGGTCAGCGACCTTATCTGCAAGCGGATTTCCTGCTCCTTTCTCTACACCTGCTTCTTTCTTTATGAGTGCAGATGCAGGAGGAGTTCCTACTGTAATAGTGAATTCTTTTGTGTCAGAATCGATTGTGACCTTGACTGGAACTTGCATCTTCTTGAAGTCCTGAGTCTTCTCATTGATCTTTGCTACGACTTCTCCGATATTTACTCCGAGTGGTCCTAGTGCAGGTCCTAGTGGTGGTGCAGCTATCGCTTTTCCGCCTTCGATTAGAACATCTATTGATTCTTTTGCCATTTTTCTGTTCTCCCACCATTCCATTCAGACGATGGCATGGTGTTGGATGCCTGATTGACGTATCAGAGCAGGCTACCGGTTACTGATTTACAGAATCGAACTTCATTTATAAAGGTTTGCGTTGAGTTAAATTTATAAAGCGTTTTAAAAACCACCATACGTATGGGCCTGTAGCCTAGCCTGGATAGGGCGACAGCCTTCTAAGCTGTAGACCGAGGGTTCGAATCCCTCCAGGCCCGTAATGAAGTATTGCGTGAGCAATGCTGAATGAAGGGGCTGGAGGCTTGGAAATCTCTGATTTCCATTGTCTCCAGGACCGTAAACAACTGGAGGCTTAGGAACGAAGTTCCTATTGTCTCCAGGCCCGTACATTCCTTTCCAAACACAATTTTAAGAAATATATTTTAATTATTTATTCAGAAAGTTTCACGTCTTTCAATGATTCTTCCATGTTCAGTATTGATCTTATCCGTATTATCAGGCTGTTTGTCATTTCCCATATCTGATTGGATTCATCATATATTGTCTGAGACTTGAATTTTTTTATGAGTATAGGTGAATCTTTATCATATCCCCCCTGGAGTTTATGACTCGGGTCTTTAGAGAATGAATTGCTTAATTTCAGATTCTCCTCGACTCTTTTTTTGATTGAACCGATTTCTTCTGCGATATGGTCATGTATGGATAGCAGATTTTTCAATTGATGATCGATGTGCTCTTGTTTAGATGAATTGGTGAGCAAGTGGAATTTATGGATGATTTTTCTTATCCGTTTATCTTCTTTTTTTGATTTCTGGACATATGATATCGCATTTTTCAGATAAGGGATTATCTCTTTCCAGTAAGTCCCATAGACAGCGGTAGAATGAGGGATGTTGTTGGTACCAAGAGTTTCATTCTTTATCTGTTGACCAAACAACCCAAGAACTATTCTCATCTGCTCATCAGCATTTTGTAAGGCGACAAGCTCTTTTCTGGTCTCCTCTTCTTCCTGGTCTACTGGAGTCTTTTTTTTTAATGGCCACATATCTAGAACCTGATAAATATCATTATTTAAAGTTATTGAAACAGTTTAAAAGAAAAAGAAAAAAAAGAAAAAAAAATCAGCGTTTCTTTGCTTTCTTAGCTTTCCTGAATCCCATCGCGATTCCGGCTGTGACTGCTGCACTGACTGCTGTAATGACTGCTACAGCTTTCTTTGGATTCTTCCTGATCAGACCAGCTACTTTCTTCTCTGCTGCAAGAAGTTTTTTCTTCGCTTTAGAGAATTCCGCTTTCGATCTCTTTGATACAGCTGATGCTTCTTTCTTGATGGTTGCTGCAGTTTTTTTTGCGGTCTTCTTCACTTTCTTCTTGGCAGAAGCGACTCTCTTCTTAGCTTTCTTCTTCACAGATGCAACTCTCTTCTTAGCTTTCTTCTTCACAGATGCAACCTTTTTCTTGACCGTCCTCTTTATCGATTTTTTCTTGACAGTTTTTTTGACAGCCTTTTTCTTGACCGCTCTTTTCTTAGCCATTGATATCACCTTCTTTTTATTAAATAAGATTCTTATGATATATAAAGTTTCACTTACCCATAAGTTCGCT
>JAUUYB010000062.1 GCA_030590605.1 Candidatus Woesearchaeota archaeon | reverse complement strand
CGATCATATCACTTTCGATATCTGATCCTTTTGCCTCCAACCCCATCAACGCCGCCTCGATGAGGATGCCTCCGCTACCGCAGAAAGGATCGTAGACTGTGCCTTCTCTTGCACCAGTAAGATTGACCATGCATCTTGCCAGACCTGGATTGAGAGAGGAAGGATGAAGGAACGGACGCTTGTGAGCTTTTCTAGAGCTCGATGAATCAAATTCATTCAGGAGAACACCGACTGCGACCTCACTCCCTAATCCAGTCACTTCGATAGTAGTCTCCGGTTCCTTGAGATCAACGCTTGGATCAGGTATGCTGTTCCAGATGTATGAGGCAAGGGCTTTTTCATTCCCTCCTCTTATGCAGAAAGGAGAAGTGACTGCAGACTTCCAATCGAAGGATCCCATCTCCTTGTCTAATTCGGTCTCCTTACAGCGAAAAAGGACGTGGATGAGTTTCCTGGTCTGGCTAAGCCTCTCCAGGATCGAGATATCCTGGACGTCCATCAGAAAATCGTTATCTATCAGTTCTCCTTTTACTCCTGTGAGGGCTATCGCTTCATCCCTTGCAAGAGCTATGTCTTCTTTCTTCAAGATAAGCAGGACCTTCATTTCTTGACCTGTTCCTTGATATCTCCAAGCTTCTTGTAAGAGATATAGATGATTATCACCATCTCAATAAGGATCACTACAGGACGTATCATCTTGTTCATCTCCTCAAAATACCTTATGGTCCCGATGAAGAGGCAGATGAATCCGCCGACCATGAAACCAGTACCGACCCATTCGTGGAGCGGGTTCTTCTTCGAAGGGAGGAATACTCCTATCGCGATGCCTATCGTCGCAAAAATAGTGTAAAGGATGAAATTCAGGAACTCATAATTCCGGAGAGCATCTGAATAACCCTCCTTGCATGAGCACTGGTAATCCACTGCGCAGCCATTCTCGTCGTAATCATAGATGATATATCCATCGTTATCATTGCAGGCAATCTGCGCCTCCCTCGGAGCGATGATATTGTCGCAATCAATCTCATCAGTAATCTTCCTTGGCGGATCGAAGAACTTCTCGCTGCAGAACTCATCTCTCGGATTCTCGACGAATGCGTCGATAGTCGAAAACGCCAGAATAGCGAAAAGAGCGCCGATCACGAATATTATAGCTATCTTACGGATGTCCATGACTTGGTTATTATGGTTTAAGTATTTATAATTTATGAAATTTGGAATTCTCTGATTTTGTTATGCACGCTACGCCGTCCCCACCATTGGCGGCGGACGGACATTTTCTAAAAATGTCCTACGGGCCACTCCGAAGGAGCCAACCCTCGACCCGACCCGCGCCAGTGGGGGCGACTTGCTAAATAGATTCCCTGATCGTTTCCTTTTTGTGTGGGAAAAATATATAAGCGGTCAAGATCAAGGTTCAAGTATGGATAGAGGACGGCCGATAGGGAGCCAGGTTCGGCAGAACATCATCGAGATACTCTTTCTTATGAAGCAAGCCTATGGATATGAGATCTATTCAGTCTATAGGGAATCATTTCCTCGTTGTACGCTTAGACTGATCTATTATCATCTCAAGAAAGGCACTTCGATCGGCGAATTCAAGGTGCATAAGGTGTTGAGAGAGAAAGGGGAGTATAGCTGGGGGGAAAGCGCAGAGAAGACCTACTACACGCTTGGAGAGAATGCTAAACCGAAATTGAATCTGAAAGTAAAGAAAATCTTAAAGAACAGATCAGAGCTTCTTAAAAAAACCGATTAATGCGAAAGCCTCACGCTTCGTCATCGTACTCTTTCCAATAACCCGTTTCCATACCTTCTTTTGGGTCTCTTTCTTGTCCTTAGTCGAGAATTCCATACCATCCAGAAGTTTTCCTATCTTTTTCAGAAGTACTTCCTTCTCCTCTTTCCTTGCAAGCTCTACCTTCGGTACATCCTGCATCCGGTGCCTGAAAATCTCATAGAAAAGGATCGAACATGCATGAGAGAGATTCAGGGTCCCGTATTTTTTCGATGAGTCTATCTTGACTACGAAATCGCATTTTCTCACTTCTACGTTAGAGAGTCCCTTACCTTCCCGTCCGAACAGAAGCGCGAAATCTGCACTATCCCACTTCTTTGCATAATTCTTTGCGAGTTCTGCAGCATCAAGCGGACTTCTCGGGATATTGTAATCAGTACCTGTCTTAGCAGTAGTTCCTATGACATAATCAAAAGATTTCCAGAGCTCTTTTTTTGGGATGACCTTAGCTCCATCCAACACATTCTGGGAGTGCTTAGCACGGCATCTGGCTTCCTCGCATAAATGATCCACCTTAGGGTCAACGAGAACAAGATGTGTCAAATCAAAATTAGCCATCGCCCGGGCGACCGCACCGATGTTTCCTGCGTGCTCAGGTTCCATCAACACTATATGGATCATGGTAATATATATGGTAAGAAAAGAGTAGCGAGATTTAATAGTAGAAGGAACAGGAATACTGTGGATATGAACTTCCAGATCTTGAAAGCTTTCTTTTCAGGGAAGTATTTTTGGAGAGTGACTATCATCATGCGTCCGCCATCAATCGGACCGATCGGGATGAAATTGAACAGCCCCACACCTAAATTAAGAATTATAAGCCATTTCATCAGACCAACAATCCACATGAGGAATCCGGGCATCTTAGCGCCCCATTTATCTATGAACTCCTGCTTGACCACTACAGAATCTACAAGATTAACACCAAGATACCCATATTCTGGATTTTCAGGATGAGGAGCAAGCGTGAGAGAGTAATTCGCACGATCAGTCTCAAGCTGAACAGTTTCGCCAGGTCCTTTGTCATGCAGCATCATAGTCAGATTGGTAAGGTATTCTATCTCTACACCGTCAAGCGAGAGGATGAGCTCATCTGCAGTCACTCCTTCTGCATAGGCAGGATAAGCATCATTTTCCTCGACATGTACAATCTTCGCCCCTTCATGCAGCATCATATTATTTGCTAATGCAGGGATTGTAAGGAAAAATATCGCTGCGAGGATGATAGCCAGAAATACGTTTGACGTCGCCCCAGCAGCATAGACAGATAGCTGCTCATTTGGTTTGGCTTTACGAAGTTTCTTGTCGTCTGGTTCGACAAATGCGAGAGGAAGGATCGGTACAATCAATCCGATGAACCCGAACCCTGACGACTTGACAGGAATATCATATCTTCTTGCTATTATCCCATGTGCAAACTCATGGACTGCCGCAAGGATAGGTATGCAAAGGATGAAATATAGAAGGGGGACATGGACAGCCCAGCTGACATTTATCGGTAATACCGGCATGACTGAAGGCAGCGCATCAGGAACGAAAAAGAAATCAAATAACCCTTTTACCAGGACCACTCCAATCGCGACCATGCCAAGATACCCCAGGCCTATACCGAATATGCCGGCATATCTAAGGGTCCGTGGAAATCTCTTAGACCACTTGTCCATACTCTTTATTCCATACTTCCCTCTGAATAGAACAACATAAAGAACCCATGAGATGACCTTCTGGACATCCAGATTCTTACGATTATAGAGCAGGAACGCAGTAAAAAGAACAATAAGGATGAAAGCGATTTTTGTAGAAAACTCCATCTCAGTAAAAAAGGTCACAAGAATCTGCGAAATCCCTGATATATCCATTTTATTTCTTACGCATCACTCTAAGCGCCCTGCCCCCGCAACTCCTGCAGGCAACCTTGCCCTGGAGCACTTTCATCGGAGCTGCTCGTGTCACGCTTTTGCATTTTCTGCAAACATACTTTCCGCGTGACAACCGCGCTTCTGCTTCTGGAAATTTCGCCATCATTACACCTATTCTGTCTTGATCTGTTTCATGACCTTATCATCCAGGATGACCCAATAAACGACCACAGCGCTTTCTTTGCAGCTTTCCTTGAGGTCGGAGGGGATCTCTAAATCGAAGGTCTCGTAATTCTCAGAGTCCATCACATTCGCTGAATCTCCTGAGATCGATAGTACCTGTGCGTTACGCTTGTCAATGATAGGGGCTTCTATGTTATCATGCCCTGGCATAACGATAACACGCTTCTTGCCATCAATGATGCCTACAGCGTCCATCCGCACTTTTGCATGACCGTGCTTTCCTGGTCTGGAGACGGACGTATCGCCAACTGTACATGCGACGCCATCAATGACAACATAATTACCTTTCTTCAATGCTCCTACTGAAACAAGTTTCACTTCACCCATATTTTCACCGGTTTTATCTGTTGACCTGATAGAGGCTATGAATCATTTATAAATATTGTGGTTCATTGAATCTGGTGTCGTGCTGTATTTTCCGCCCACCCATAATTTTTTATAGGTATGTCCTCCTCTTCTGCCTATGCCAAAGGACAAGAAATGGAATGTCGAAGAGATCGAGTTCAAGCAGAAATTCATAGACCGTTATTCCTGCCTCACATGTTTCGCTGATTTCAAGAAGTATTCACTTAAATTTCTCAGAAGAGCCATCAGAGTAAACACTCTCAAGATCTCTGTGAAAGATCTAGTTAAAAGACTCGAAGATGAATGGGAGCTGACACCAGTACCATGGTGCAAAGAAGGATTCTGGATCGAGCATAAAGGAGAAGAGAAACGGAGAGATATAGGAAACCTCAGGGAGCACCTGCTAGGTTATGTCTATATCCAGGAACCTGCTTCTATGATACCTCCGCTTGCGCTAGATCCGAAACCAGACGAAATCGTGCTTGATATGTGCTCAGCTCCAGGATCAAAGGCAAGTCAGATAGCACAATATATGGAAAATCAAGGAATCCTCATCTGCAATGATTTCAAAGGAACACGGATGGCGTCACTAGGGATCAATCTGCAGCGCGTAGGGGCAAGCAATACAGTCTCTACTATGATGTTCGGGCAGCAATTCGCGAAAGCAGGTCAGACATTTGACAGGATACTAGTAGATGCGCCTTGCTCAGGAACCGGAACCATAAGGAAATCCCTCAAGACCATCAGGATGTGGAACCCGAACATGATAAAGAGGCTAGCGCATACTCAGAATCAACTGCTTGATACCGCCTACAAGATCCTCAAGCCAGGAGGGATACTAGTCTATTCTACTTGTTCATGCGAACCAGAAGAAGATGAAGGCGTGGTGTCAATATTCCTGACAGCCCATCCAGACATGAAGACTGAAAAGATAGACCTCAAGATAAACAGAGGGAAACCCATACTTGAATTCGAAGGGACAACATATCATGAAGGTGTCAAGAATACGCTACGAATCTGGCCTCAGGACAACGACACAGAAGGATTCTTTGTGTGTCGGATGCGTAAACATAATCATTCCTTGACCAGATAGTCAAGCGCTTCTTCAACCTTATCGAATACCCGTAAGTTCCTTTTCGAGAACGCCATGACTATCCTATACCCTACTTTCTTCATACCTGTTATGCCAACGACAGCGGACTTTTTGGTAAACTCCTTAGATTTTTCTGAGAACTGCTTCATCCCCTCAAGAGTATCCCTATTATACACCGCATCAGTGACGTCAGTGATGCTCAAGATAGAATCAGGAGGGTGCTTCTTGCATTCATCCATGGAACGTTGTATCAGTTTAAGCGCATCAGGACCAGAAGTCATATTAGAGAAATCGAAGATTATCACGCCCTTTCCTTCATGCACGATATGCCGAATCCTGTCCATACTCAAAATTAGGTAGGTTTGGTATATTAAGTTTTCTGATAGTAGGATAGAAATCTACAGTTTATGAAATTTTAAAAAAAAAAAAAATAAAAATTAATTCTCTTCCCATAACCAATCTTCCCAATTATTCCAAGAGAGAATCTTATGGTTTGCACAATCAACATTTACTTCCGGAACTAACCAAACTTTAGATGGTATGATCAAGGGTTGATTTGATTTCAAATCAAAAGAATATCCTCCATCCAGATAGATGTTTCCATCCCCATCAGTCATCGCTGTTCCAAAACATTCAACATCGGTCAATCCGCCATATGTCAACAATGTATAGCTTGCAGTCGGTGCCAAATCATATCCCCAAAACATAAAATCATTTGGTGTAAGCCCGACCGTATAATGAAATTCGCCAGATGCTCCTCCTAGAAGAACATCCCAGAACCCATCCAAATCACGGTCTACTCCAGGTAGTTTTTGGTATAGATTAAGCAATTCATAATATGGTGTTTCATAGATTAATTCAGTCTCAAACAGATATTCACCAGGGTTCCAAGCATTAAAGCACTCTGCTGTCTTATCAGCTGCCAGTACCAACCAGATCTTCGCTCCGCTTACGCCTTCATAATCTCCGCCAAACCCAAATGGGTAATCATTGATTATAGAACTCATCGCCCCCACAATATGGACATTGCCAAACTCATCAGCCATGCCTGTACCTAATTCAACAGAACCGCAACCTGGCCAGTCTTCTGCATAACTAAGTAACAGATACTCTGCTCCTG
>JAUUYB010000097.1 GCA_030590605.1 Candidatus Woesearchaeota archaeon | reverse complement strand
GATCTATTATAATGTCAGTGACAGCCAGAAATTTTCTTTATTGACTTATCTCATTAAGAAAGATCTTGCAGGGCTAGTGATGATTTTTACGAACACCAGGATAAATACAGATTTCATCGCAAAGAATCTCAATAAGAATGGGGATGATGCAGTAGGTATCCATGGTTGTTTGACCAAGGCTAAACGTGAGCAGATAATGAAAGAGTTCGAGAATGGGAAGAAATACATCCTCGTCTGCACAGATGTGGCTGCACGTGGTTTGGATATCGATGATGTCCATCAGGTCTACAACTATGATGCTCCATCTGATCCTCGACAGTATGTACATAGGATTGGAAGGACTGCAAGAGCAGGCAAGAACGGCGAAGCGATAACTATACTTTCTCCTAGGGATCATGACAATTTTAGGAAGGTCCTTTCTGACAGCCAGATAAACGTGAAAAAAGTTGAGACTCCTCAGTTCCCTAAACTCATGATCAGAAGGGAAAGAGTCCCGACCGATTTTAGGCATGGCGGTCCAAGGCGGGGCGGATCAAGCGGTCGGAGATTTTCCGGACCTAGGCATGGTCCTCGACGACCAAGAAGGTAGATTATCGTAGAAACCTTTAAATATTAGCTTCTCTATTATTATTTAGATAGTACCTTTTGGGGGGTAGAGATGGAAATCAGAATAAAGGAAGAAACAGCTATAGTGCTAGATTTCTTGCCGAACGGCTACCCTTTGGATAATCGCCCTTCTCATAAGAAAACTCCTATTGTACAGGCTATCGGAATCGACAAGTTCGTGTTGCTTGAGCTCGTGCCAAAGAAAGACACGAATGTGTTAGGCAACGAGACGATCTATATTGGTGAGGGAAAGAGAGACAAGATACATCATATCATCGGAAGACTCTCTTTTTCAAAGCTGACTTCGACTGCTAGGTCAGAGCTGAAGTATGTCATTGCTGAACTGGTAGATAAGAAAGAAGCAGAATTCATTAAGTTCATTAATTCAGCGCAGCCTCTTTCGACAAGGATGCACCAGCTGGAACTTCTGCCTGGTCTCGGTAAGAAGCATATGTGGGAGATCATCAATGAAAGAGAGGAGAAAGAGTTTACCAATTTTGAAGAATTAAAGAAGAGGGTAAAGCTTTTACCTGATCCAAAAAAAATAATTGTCAAGCGGATACTCTCAGAGATCGAGGGAAAAGAAAAATACCGTTTATTTACTGAATGACAAAGTAATTTGAGGGGGAACCTCACTGATCAAGAGAGGTTTTAAATAAAATGACTGATAAAAAAATACAATTAATAGAAGATATAAAGAACCGGCTCCTTATCTCGGGCAATATCGATGACCCTAAGATGGCAGAAGATATCGCTCGGAGATGGGTTAAAGCATAAAAGGTGGAAGCATGGATAAAAAAGAGGTTGACATAGATCCTGTTGAAGTTCCAGAGTTCCCTGGATCGAAGAAAGGATTATTTTCTACATTCAAGAGTAAACTTAAGACCGATTCTGTTGAGATCCCAGATCTTCCTATTCCCGATGATTCTCCTACAGAGATTCCCCTTCCTGACGATTCTCCTGCTGGCGCAGCTCCTGGTGAGATTGAAGCAGTTGCCAAGAAGCTTATGGGAGATGCAAAAGAATCGATGATAGCTGCAGCTCCTGCTGAGCCTAAAGCTGAACCTAAAGCTGAGCCTAAAGATTTACCTAAAGAAGCTCCTAAAACGCCGGATGTGCTATCACCAGAAATTAAAAAAGAAGATGACATCGCTAAAGAAGCATATCTGGACGATCTGAAAGGTCAGCTTCATGGTAAGCTCGAAGAACTTAACAATAAGAAGACAGAAGCACCATTCATAACTCATCGATCCCTGCAGCAATTGAATGCAGAGCTCCATAAGTTGAATGAAGAACTGAGTAATATCCACATATGAAAAGATTTATATAGGTGGTAATGGAGAGAATGTATATGAATAAGAAAGCTTTCATCCATCATCCGATCGGTATAGCAATAATTGCATTCTTCTTAGGGATGCTTTTGATGTTTCTCATGTGTAAAAGCATCATTCCGTTGCCATTTTCGGTCTGCTGAATAATTCTATATTGATTTTTTTCTTTTCGTAAAACTTTTAAAGAGCTTATCATCTCTTTGAGGCATATCTGCAGCTGTAGCTCAGCCTGGTTAGAGCGCTAGACTCATAAGATATGAGTGATGAGGCGTGATGCCGATGAACCTGACTCGTTCCGGGCAATCTAGAGGTCGGGGGTTCAGATCCCTCCAGCTGCACTTTTTTTTTCTTTCCCGTAGAAAATGTATGGTGTAAGACCTATTTTCCTACTGGAATGTGTTGTCCAGGGTTTCATGTGATGATTGTGGATTTCCTGGGATAAATAGGGGTCATTTTTGTAGGGAAAGAAATGTCAATCTCTGTAGAAAATGTATGGTGTAAGACCTTTTTCTCTTAAACCAAACATTTATATCCCTATACAGCACTAGAAAAATCATGGAAAATAATACAGCCATGGTATTAGGTTCTTTTTTAGGCGATTCCCTTGCGCTCGGAGCTCACTTGATATACGATCCTGATGAAATCAAGAAGATGGGGGTCATTGATTCACTTCGAGACCCTCCTAAATCATCGTTCCACAAGACGAAATCAAAGGGAGATTTCACGAATTATGGGGATCAGGCGATGGTCATGCTGGATTCTATGGCAGCCCACCCTGATTTTGATCTCGAGGATTTCGGAAAGAGATGGCAGGAACTGTTCAAAGGGTATGATGGTTACATTGATCATGCCACGCAGGATACCATTGATCTTCTCAAGACTGGCAGGTGGTTCGGAGATTCAGGATCGAACTCCTCGGATTTCTCACCGATAGGAAGAATCGCACCAATCATATTTTTTTTGAAAGATTTTCCTGATATGGCAGTGGAGTCTTCAGTTGCACAAGCGAAGATGACACATGATAATGAATACGTGATTGAGGGCGCAGAATTCTTCGCAAGGGTCGCGATCAAAGTCCTGGGGGGCATGAGACCGATTGATTCCATGAGAAAAGTCGCTGAGAATTCGCATCCCGCTATCAAGGAGTGGGTCGAGGAAGGGATCAATTCTGTTGACGGCGATACTGTTGAGATCATCAACGAGATCGGTTCAAGTTGTACGATCACTGGAGCTTTTCCAGGTACTGTCCACCTAATTGCTAAGTTCGAGGATGATTTCGTTGAAGCACTCATCCAGAATACGATGGCAGGCGGTGATTCTGCTGCAAGAGGGATGGTCGCAGGGATGATTCTCGGTGCTCACATCGGTAAGCTTCCTGAGGTCTGGCTTAATGATCTGAAGAAGAAAGATGAGATCCTGGAGCTTCTGGATAAAAAAAATTAGGGTTCACTTATAGGGGGGTCCTAACCTATCAAATAGCTAACTATTCTAGAAACCCGAATTTTTTGGATTGAAAATCTCGCACTGAAGTGAGAGGTCCTTACCCTCCATGAAAATACCTGTGTGAGATATTCAATAGAAAAGATTAAATATTCTCATTGTCATATTTGATGTTATGGATCAAGCATTAGAAGATATACGTGCACAATTATCTGTTGCGAAAGAGAATATTGATGGTGCTTCTTCAAGGGCTGCTGTTCTCGGTGATAAGGTTCTTATCGAGAATCTTAAGAAAGCACAGGAAGCGCTCCTTAAGATAGATATGGACGAGAAGGATGAAGAGCGTGTCAGGAATTCTGAGTACCGTGAGATCGTTGAGTTAGAGAACATAGAAGAGGCTGCAGAGACTCTTCTGGAATCTCTCCAACGAGATATCAAGAAAAGATAGATATAGGAGAACTTCAATCTCACTTTTGCCCTGCCCCTTAATCATGTCTGAGGTCCGGTCTTCCGGTTCTGTGATGGTGTGTGAGTAGGCAGGGCTTCTTTTTGTTCGTTTTTTGTTTTGTTTTTGTTCATTTTTTCGATGCCATCTCCGCATAGCGGAAGCGTTGCCACCACTGGCGTAGGACCGGTCGGGGGAAGCCCCATCCGGGGTGGCCGGTAGGACATCCGCATAGCGGATGACCGTCTACCGCCAATGGTGGTGGCAGCGCTGTAGCGTTCATCAAAGTCAGATATAATCCTGAAGCGTAAGTCGACAAATTGGGACCTCCACACTGATTTATCCGATTAATTTAAATATCATGATTGTTTTCCATTGTTCGGTGGTAAAATGAAATTTATCGGTATGATAATTATCAGCGTACTCCTGATGTATGGTTGCACTGAGGTATCGACTGAGAGTCCGGCTTCGGAACCAGTCGTATTCAGTTCTGTCGTCGAAGAGGATGTTGCTGAAGTGGATGATAGCATCGATGTAGATGCACATGACGCAGCAGATGACTGTTATACAGTCATTGATGGGCGTGTCTATGACATTACTGAGTTCATTGAGAATTCTCCTGAGTTCAGGGGATCAGTCGATATGGACCCAAATGAGTTCAGATCCCGTCTGTCTATGGTCTGCGGAACTGATGGTACTGTGATCTTCGAGGAATTGTATGGTGAGAATCATATGAGACTCGATGCATATTACGTCGGTGACATGTAAGAAGCGAGCCTTCCTCGCTTTTTTTTCTATTCTTTATCTAATTTCGGGTTATTCACCCCAATAAGTTTAAATATTTGTGTCAAATTACTATTTAAAAACGAATAAGGTGGTCATCGTCGAAAAAAAGATACTTGTCACAAGCGCATTGCCATATGTGAATAATGTTCCGCATCTTGGAAATATTATCGGATGCGTTCTTTCTGCTGATGTTTTTGCTAGATTTTGCAGGAGCAGGGGCTATGAGACTCTTTACATCTGCGGGACTGATGAGCACGGGACTGCGACTGAGACGAAAGCGATAGAGGAAGGAGTCACTCCGAAGGAGATTTGCGATAAGTATTACGCTATCCATAAGAAGATCTATGAGTGGTTCAATATT
>JAUUYB010000140.1 GCA_030590605.1 Candidatus Woesearchaeota archaeon | reverse complement strand
GGCTTCTCGATGAAAGTAAGAGGTGGCGAGGAAGATAGTAGCTTCCGAAGGAATTGGATTTCATAATAGCCCGGACAAGCATAACCTTTTAATACCCCTTCTGGTTCATCTAGGCCATGGCAGTCCCTCACCCATGGTGGAAGAAATGGCTATGTTATGTTAGCTGTGAATGGTTCTCCAAGCCAGTTTTTGGCAAGCGTGTATGTGTCTGTGCCTATGACATCCTCAGGGTAAAGAAGAAAGTCAAAAGAGAGCTCGGAGGAAAGGACGGCGGGCTCATGTTCTGGAGACTTCCAAAGACCATCGCTTTCATCGGGCTCGACGGTTCAGGCAAGACCACTCAGGCAAAAAAACTTCTGAAACTCTTCGATTCCCTAAAGATCAAGTATACCTATCTCCATCTTCCATCATCTGTCCCTATCGGAAAGATAACCAGACATTCGAAGGTATGCAGAGGGATAAAGGAATCATCATGTAAGCCGAGCAAGATGACTTCCCTGATCAGACAGAAATTCTTCCTCCTAGGCATCGCCTGGATATATCTGGTCCACATCATCCCGAGCTTCTTGAGAGGAAGGATAGTGATTTCTGACAGGTGGTTCTATGACGAACTCATCCATTGCAGGTACAAGTCGATGTGCACGTTCCCTGAGATCTACAGGAAGATCATACCTAAGCCAACTGTACTCTTCTATCTCCAGGAATCTCCTGAAACCGCTTTCAAGCGTGCAAAAGAGGCAGACATAAACTATTTCCAGCGGAAGAAACGGATGTATGACATCCTGGCAAAGAAAGAATCTGCGTCGATCATCAAGGTCTCTGATATCGCAGGGACCGGAAAAAAGGTCAACGTCATCATAGATGCTTTCCTGAAATGGATAAGATAACAAATTTGGATTGAAAATCTCTATGCTAGATTTTCAATAGTTTTTTATTCTCTTCATCTTTCTCCCAATATCATGACACTCTGCGGAATCATCGATGCGAAAGATAAGGAAAGCGCAATGTCTCTCCTTAAGAAAACCCCGGACCTGGCAGAACATAGGCTGGATTATATGGAAACTCCTGATTATCTTAAAACAGATATCCCTCTCATAGCGACCTGCAGACCCAGTTTTCTAGGCGGAAAGTTCGATGGACCTGAAGAGAGAAGATTCGAGATCCTAAAAGGAGCCATAGCTCATGGATACAAGTATGTCGATGTCGAACTCGAGGCAGATGACGCTCTCCGAAAAGACCTCATCACATTCGCTCGGGAACACGATTGTAAAGTCATCATATCCACTCATGACTTCAAATCCACTCCAGAAGAATTAGAGCTTCTGCTTGATGCGATCGTCTTGGCTGGAGCTGATATCGCAAAGATCGTGACCACTCCTGAAACAGATAAGGACTGCAAAAAGTTGATCTCACTTTACCCAAGATCCCCTATCCCTCTCATCGCATTCTGCATGGGAGATATCGGCAGGTTCACAAGAGTATTGGGACATTATCTAGGTGCTCCTTTCACATATGTCTCGCTTGGAGAGAAGACTGCGCCAGGACAGTTCTCTATCGGGGAGATGATTGAGATTAGGGAGGCTATAAAATGAATCTGATTGTCGTTGCAGGTAATCCAATAAATCATTCACTTTCTCCTGAGATGCATAATGCAGCTTTCAGGCATCTTGGATTAGATGACAAGTTCAATTACGAGAAGATGGAAGTGGAATATCTGGACGAATTCATCCCATTACTGAAATCAAGAGAGATATTCGGTGCGAACATCACTGTGCCTCATAAGATCGAAGTGTGCCAGTTTCTGGATAGACTGACTCCTTTAGCAGAAAAGATAGGTGCAGTCAACACTATTTTTTTCGAGGATGGAAAACTCATCGGTGATAACACTGACGGACAGGGCGCAAGAGAAGCACTTCTTGAAAAGACAGGTATCAAAGGAAAGAAGATAGCGATAATAGGTGCAGGAGGGGCTGCGCGTGCGATAGCTTACTCACTCCCTGAAGCAAGACTCGATATATTCAATCGTTCAGAAGAAAAAGGCAAGGCATTGGCAGATAGTATTGGTGCTGGATCAGGACCTCTCGACGATCCGAGGATCAAAGAGGCTGACATCATCATCAACTGTACATTTAAAGGGATGGCAAGAGACCCTGACCCCCCGATAGACACAAATTTTCTAAACAACCAGGTTGTCATGGATATAATATATACTCCCAGAACTGTCCTTCTACAGGAAGCAGAGAAAAAAGGCTGTATCACTATCGACGGTACCAGTATGCTCGTATATCAGGGAGCCCTCTCATTCAGACGTTGGACAGGAAAGGATGCACCTATAGACGTGATGAAGAAAGCTCTTATTGACGCTTTAGAGCTAATTGAATAGAGATTGCTGTTTCTTCTGGAGTTCCGTCGTTGCTGACCATAAAATCAGCCTTCTCTCTGAATATTGGCATGCGTTCTTCATACAGACGTTCGAATGACTCCCTGGGTTTATGTTTATCAAAAAAAGCAGGCACACCATTCGCCATTATTCGTTTGTACAGCTCTTCTTTTTCAGTCTCGATAAGCACGACCTTACCTGATAACTTATGATATAGAGGAGTCGCTCCTCCGACAGAGACCACTGCATCGCAAGGCACTTTTGATAGCGCTTCTGTTTCGAATGATCTAAACGTACTTTCCGATTCCAAATAGATCTCTCTGAATGTCTTCCGCGTTCCCTTCCTGGCCTCATAGAGCTCTTCTATGACCCCATCAAGATCGAAAAAGGGTATTGATAGAGATTCTGAGAGCAGTCTTCCGATCGTGCTCTTTCCTGCACCTTTGAATCCTATGATATTGATTTTCATCTTGTATCCAACCTCGCACCGATTCCTTTGAATAGTTCCACAAAATTTGGGAATGTAACTCTATAGCATTCTGCATCAGAGATGGTTATCGTTCCTGTCGCGACCATCCCTGCAAGCGCAAGAGCCATCGAGATCCTCTGATCTCCATGACTGTCCACTGTTGCGCCATCCAGTTCTGAATGCTCGATCACCAT
>JAUUYB010000063.1 GCA_030590605.1 Candidatus Woesearchaeota archaeon | reverse complement strand
GGTTGGTTCGACTGAGACGATAAACACCTGGGTCGAGGACATGACTGAAGACAAGATAAAGGACCTTATCCCTCCGGACGTCATCTCTTCTGCTACAAGATTAGTCCTCACCAATGCAATATATTTCAAAGGGAGCTGGGTAAAGGAGTTCGATAAGGATAAGACGAGAGATATGCCGTTCTATATCACCCCTGAAGAACCTGTCGATGCCCCTACGATGATATTACGGGAAGAAAGCTTCAATTATATGGAGACAGAAGCGTTCCAGGCAATCGAGCTCGATTATGAGGGGGAAGATCTATCTATGATCATCATACTGCCTACTGAAAGCCTAGATGAGCTTGAAGTATCTTCTAGCCTGATCGAAGAAGTAAGGACTACGATGATGAAAGAAGAAGTCGAGATCTACCTACCGAAATTCACTTTTGAGACTAAATATGAGCTTATTGAACCTTTTAAGAAGCTTGGTATGAACGATGCGTTCACCGGTGCCGCAGATTTCTCAGGCATGGATGGAACTGGTGGATTATTCATAAGCGCAATAATCCATCAGGCATTCGTCGAAGTGAATGAAGAAGGGACAGAAGCTGCTGCAGCGACTGCTGTAGTCATGGATAAGATGTCTGCACCGATGCCGCAGACAGTGTTCAGGGCAGATCATCCGTTCATATTCCTGATACAGCAGAAAGATACAGGGAACATACTGTTCATGGGTAGAGTGGCGGATCCTCGATAGGCATAAAATCATATATAGAGCTTATGTTTGTGAATCTGATTCGATTCTATGATAAGTTTTACTCTTGATAGTAAACAATAAGATTTATTAAGTCTATTTCTTAAAATTAAAGGATATGACCGGTGCTGAACTTGAAAAGCTGAAAAGGATAGTCCTCTTACAGCAGAAACAGATCAAGGACCTTACCAGCAGAGTGGATGATCTTGATGGGAACGCAGTCCAGGAACCTGTCGAAGAGGTTCAGGAACCGATCACTAAGAGCCATGGCAATAAAGTCGAGAACCCTACCAACCTCTTCAGGGTTTTCGGTATAGTCGGCGTGATCCTCATACTTCTCGGAATGGTATATTTCTATAAATATGCAGTCGATCAGGGATGGATAGGGATTACAGGAAGGATAGCTCTCGGAGTCATAGCGGCATTCATCTTCATAGGCATAGGATTCGTGCTTTATTCAAAAGAGTTCATAAAATATTCTCAGTTCCTCTTTGCAGGAGGATTAGGTATACTATACTTCACTATATTCGCTACATATCATTTCGAGGACTACAGGCAGGCACTCGGCATGAACCTGGTCCTGAACACGATACTCCTGCTTACAGTCATGGTAGGCGGGCTCCTGATAGGGCTTCGGTTAGACCAGAAAAATATTGTGTATTGGTCATTGGTCTTAGGATTCGCTGCAGCGTTCCTCTCAGGGATATCAGGGAAGACACTCCATATCCTCATCTATGTGCTGTTGGTCGACATCATAATATTCATAATAGCGAAGATCAGGGGATGGTATGTGGGAATCCCAGCGCAAGTGCTTACATATATCGCATTCGCCATCTGGTTCGTACAAGGGATCAGCAGTCCGACAAGCCTTCTTGCGCAGACATCCCAACCATTGCTTATCACTTTCTTATTTTTGGGCTTTTACTATATTATATTCACAGCGATATCATTTGTCCAGGCGTCAGATCATAAGGAAGGCGAATGCCTCGCCATGTCTGTAATCAATGCAGTATGCCTTGGAGGATTCGGGCTCGGACTGATCAATCATTTCTACCCTGAATTCAACGGATTATGGCTGATGATTGTCGCAGGCATAACTCTTTTCGTCGGATTCCTATCACGGAACTTCAATTTCGAAAAGATCTTTGACATCCACTTCCTTCTTACATTTGTATTTATTGGGATAGCTGTGCCTGTGCAATTCGACAACAGCGTAGTCACCATACTCTGGGCGATCATGTCGATAGGACTGACATATGCAGGGATAAAAGCACATCACAACGCACTATTCTTTACAGGTTATTTCGGATATATCATCCCCCTTGCAAGAGTATTCTTCTATGACATGTGGTTCCTGGATGATGCAGAAAGATTGATTGCAGTAGGAGTAGTATTATTTGGTATCTTGATAATCCAGAGGATACGAAAGCTAGCGACTGAACAGCATCTTATAGGGTACACAATAACAGGGATAGTCCTTTTTGGAGTGTGGGGAGTGAGAGAGATAGTAGAAATCTATAATGATGAGATGGCGCTTCTTATGGTCTCTCTTTTCTGGGCAGTCTACGCGATAGGGCTGATAATATACGGGATCATGAACCATAATAAGGTCTTCTCAAGAGCAGGAGTCATCATGTTCGGTATAGTCATAGCAAAAGTAGTGGCTCTGGATATAGGAGAGCTTCCTAATATCTATAGGGTCGTGGGATTATTCTTTGTAGGGATCCTTGCGCTTGTAGGATCATTCATATTTGTCAGAAATAAGGAAAAAATAAAGGAGTATATCTAAAATGAAATCTATGATAATAGCGATACTTGTATTGTTGACACTTCCGATCATCTTCGCAGCAAATGAAGATTATATGTACTATAGGTCCATAGACACGACCGGGGTAAATGAACCTGTATGGATAGATCTGGGAGTAGCTATCATGGATAATACTATCAGCGATGGAAACGACCTGTTGGTCTGGGATTCAGGGGAGATCGCTTATCATATCGAGTATACCGGCGGATTCGCAGAAGTCGCGATCGCAGATATCCTTGCAACATCTGAACAACCTCAATACAGGGGAGAGACTTACGAGCCTCTGAACATGATAGACACTTCGAGCAGTACCTATTACCAGAACGACTTCGCTTTTGATGATTCTGAAACCAAGATAACAATCAGCCTATCCTCAATGCAAAGAGTCGAGAAATTACGATTCTCATTCATCGAGGCTCCGGAACTCACCAGGGTCAATGCGATCGTCAACGGTCGGCCTATATCTGTAGGAGAATCGAAGACATCAGAGGTATCCTTGAATTCCATATCCACTAACCTCATCTATGTCACGTTCGAGCACAAAGGGACAATCAAGATATCAGACATCGAACTGACAGGAGAGAGGGTGGGAAGGCTCCTGTTCCTGCCGGAATCAGATACGACCTATATCTATTACGGAAAAGCGAATGTAGACAAGAAGGAATATGATGTGGAGCACCTGGAGACAAGCGCTGCTACTCCTACTCTCGCTGTTTCAATACATGCACTAAATCCAGATTATATCGCTGATAGCGAAGGCGGACTGGATGATAATTGTCCGGATATCGATAATCCTGACCAGATAGACTCAGACAATGACGGATCAGGAGACGCATGCGACAACTGCGTATATGTAAAGAACACGCTCCAGAAAGACCGGGATGAGGATGGACTGGGAGATACGTGCGACAACTGTCCTTCAGTCTATAATCCTGACCAGCTTGACAAGGATCTTGACAGGAAGGGATGGGTGTGCGATGATGATGACGGTGACGGAATCGTGAATGCAGAAGATAATTGCCTGAAAGGAAAAAATTCAGATCAGCAGGACGTAGACAGGGATGGAATCGGGGATGTATGCGAGGACGATGATGGAGATGGTGTCGTCAATTATCTCGATCTATGCAAAGAAGTAGCTGATCCGCAGAACCTTGATTCTGACAAGGATGGAATCGGGGATGCCTGTGATAACTGCGTGACCATCGCGAATGTGGATCAGGCAGATGAAGATGAAGATGGAATCGGAGATTTTTGTGAAGACAGTGACGGCGACGGAATCCTGGAGAAAAGAGACAACTGCCCTGATATCCCTAACCCGGACCAGATCGACTGGGATGAAGATGGGTTCGGAGATGCATGTGACAACTGTCCTGAAAACAAGAATCCAAGACAAGTCGATATAGACAGGGATGGGATAGGAGATTCATGCGATACTGAGGAATCAAGGATACTTGAGAATCCTGCTGTCGTGTGGTCGATAATGATAGTCGCTGCTGTCGGATTGGTATCAGCTGCTTTCTTTATGAAAAAGAAGAAATCATAAAATAGCCTTAGAAAAGTGGGGTAGGACGAGCATATCAGATAGGGAAAGTTTCCGTTATTCTTGTACTTCCCATTCTTTTATGTATGGCGTTTCATGAGGGTAATTATCAATATGTTTAGGATCAGCACAGTTCAAGCTATCAATCATTTCTTGCCACATTTTAGGATCATGCTTATCATTTTTAAGAGAGCATTTTGCACTTTCTAAATAAGATTCTCTGAGTTCATTCCATGCTTTCAAAGCACTATCATATGTTTTGTAAATGTTTTTAATATGATTATGTTCAGGTCCATGGTCTCCTACAGCATAGACTCTCATTTCAATTTTTTCCTCTTTTTGTTTGTGGTGTGAAGATAATTTTTTTCACAAACTACTGATTCTTCTGTTTTTTGTTCTAGTTTCTTTCTAGCATCACCTGCAATTTTTCCGCCCTCTTTTGCTACAGATTTGTTTTCAACAAACCCTTGCGCATCTTTCTTTTTAGTAATTTCTGTGGTTGATGCTTCACCAAGCATGTTGAAAATAAGCTCAAGATCAGTCATATGATCGCGAAGATTTTGGTTTTTGAATTTTGAATCAAGACCTTTGATTCCTTTATGATCATGTATCCCTACTCCAAAAGTTGCTTTAGAAATCTCATTAGTAAGTATTGCATATTCTCTTTTTTCTTCAACTCCTCGTTTACTCCATTCTTCAGTAAGCTCCTGTCTTATAGCGATTCCCCTGAGTCTTTTATCAATCCATTCTTTTGGGTAACCTTTCAGTTCGTAGTATTCTTTTATTCTATCTTGTCCAAGTTCAGGGTTTTCAATTTCTTGAATTCGTTCATAACCCACCTTAGCAAGCCATCGCTTGAATGGTTCTGCCTTTTTTGAAGGAATGGATTGGATAATTCTAAACATATTCTCTGTATTAGCACAGTCCGTAGCATATTTTTTGCCATCTGAAGATTCTAATTTCAGTTGTACGATTTTTTCGTATAACTCAAAGCCTTCAGTTTCTTCAATTTGTCTTTTTAAATCAGACCAATATCTTCGTGAATTTGAACTATCAGTTAAAGCTTCAACTACATCAACAACTGAAAAGAACCATTCTTGATTATACCAGATACGCCTAATCTTTTTATCCTGAAAAACAACAATTTTATTTTTTTCTTCCATTTATAAATAAGTAAATAGTTTATTATTAAATAATTTGTGTCTAGATGTCCAGTGATGCGCTCAAAAAACAAAAAAGCGAGCCGTCACTTCGCTGTATTTTTTGGTTTGCAACATACGAAGTTTTTGCCTAAGTATGCGTTCCCGAAGCGTGATAATCACTTACAATTTTTTGCAATTATCATAAAGTCGAGATTAATACAAAAAAATCATTGATTTTCATTGTACCCCATCTTTTAAGATGGAGTTAGGACGAGCATATCAGATAGGGAAAGTTTCCAAAGAACTGTCTGAAACAGAGACATATTTTTATAGCCGTCGGATTTTATAGGAAATATGAGACTATACTTGTGGTTAATAGCACTATTATGCTTGATTTCTATCGTATTTGCTGAAAATGACTGCGGTCTAATCTGTGAATGGGCTGATCCTATGTCATATTATGATTCTACTGCTAAATTGGATGATTTCACAATGGAATTCAGTGACTGTAATTGCACATGTCCAAGAGACTATATCTGGGGTCTTAGTACCAATAAGTATGGTGCCATCTGTACAGGCAATTGTGAATGGATCCTGGTGGGTGATCAACCGACTGCATTGAATGATTGCTGTGAACCAGAATTCGTGTGTAGAAAAGTTCCTTGTGTAGGAAACTCAACCCCACTCTGGAAGGGGGACAAATGCCCTAAAGAGAGAATTGCAAAGTATTGCTGCTGTAATGTGGGATACAAGTCGGTAACCCAATGGAGTTCGGATATCTGTATGCCAGCTGAGAAAAGCTATCTTTCAGGCAGGATATCTCTTGACGGAGATGATTATCCTTATGGCGGGCTTGTCGGTGCACGAGTCACATTGGAAGGTGCTGGAATATCAACTGAACAGTATACAGATGAGGGGGGTTTCTTTAAATTTGATGTCTTGGCAAAAGCTGGGGAGAAAGTTGATCTCAATATTTACCTCAAAATCGCTTATTTCAGCATAATAGATGATACT
>JAUUYB010000164.1 GCA_030590605.1 Candidatus Woesearchaeota archaeon | reverse complement strand
TCCAACAATCCCTATTTCCATGAACAGATTGAAGAATGCCAAGAAATAGTAATATAATGGAGTGAAAATGAATGTCCTTCCCCCAAAACTCAGCGGATCGTTGTAGATGGGAGTTCCAGTCTCGACAATAGACTCAACCTGACGCAAAGAATAATATGAATAGTCATCAGAGAATACAGGGGTCTGGAATGCGAAATACATCCGTAAAGAGAATGTCAACAGGAAGATCGCTATCAATATCATCCAGACATGTCTAGTCTTCATATCCGGTGAATTCGAAGAATGTTATATAAAGATTTAGCAAGATATAAAAAAACCAATTCCTCCCTTCTCCGCTATGGACACCATACCGACAGGATGCAAGGAACTTGATGAGCTCTTAGACGGAGGATATGAAAAAGATATCATCACGACAATCTACGGACCTAGCGGATCCGGAAAGACCAATCTAGTGCTGATGGCTGCAGTAGAGATAGCTAAATCCGGGAAGAAAGTGATATTCATCGACACTGAAGGCGGGTTCTCTGTCTCACGGCTTAAGCAGATCAGCGGAGGTATCGATGATATCAATGACAATTTCCTCTTCCTCAGACCGATATCCTTTGATGAACAACGTAAATCGTTCGAGAAACTGAAAGAACTCGTAAATGATGATATCGGGCTAATCGTCGTGGATACCATCGTCATGCTCTACCGGATCGAACTAGGGAAAAAAGAGACTGTCTTTGAGACAAACCGAGAACTAGGCGGCCAGATCTCACGACTGACAGAAATCGCACGTAAGAAAAAGATACCTGTCCTCCTCACTAACCAAGTCTATGCTGGATTCGATAAGAAAGAAGAGATAAGGATGGTAGGAGGAGATATCATAAAATATGGAAGCAAATGCATAATCGTCCTCAGGAAAGAAGATGATAATTACCGGACACTCGTGTTACAGAAACACCGGTCCATAAAAGAAGGGAAAACCCTAAAATTCAATATCGTCGAGAAAGGGATGGAAGTTAGCAAAGGGAATCTATCCCAAAAAGATAATCCTTCTTCTCCACAGCAAGCACGTCATAATCCGTATCCAAAAGGTTAGGACTATCCATCGCGAGTATGATCTCCCTTGCATTCTCTGATCCTTCAATCATCTCATCAAGCCTGGAATTCGCCTTGATGCCATGATCGATGGCCAGGTCGAGATAATCAAGAGCTTTCCTGTCTTCATCTATCTTAGCACAATCATATTTGCCATCGAAATTCTCGAGGAACGCCAGATACCATCTCTGGGAAAGAAGAAGGTTCTCTCTCGAGTCCAGCAATAATGAGACTGAGATGGAGTCTTCTGACATCCCACTCACAACAGTTTTCTGCCTGAGTATCTCCAGCTCTGAAAGGATAGAATCTATGGTTTCGCTGTCGAGCTCTGAATATATGGTCTCAGTGAAGAAATCCGTGCCGTGGGCAGCGTCGATATCCTGGACTGCAACCAGAACCATAGAGAAATCATAGGAAGGAGGTATCTCTTCCTCAGCGCACCCAAATGCGAAAAATAAAAAAAAGAGGAGATTAATCCTCAATGAACTTTTCAAGATATTTCTCGACTTCATCGTCTGATTTAATCTTACCTTTT
>JAUUYB010000080.1 GCA_030590605.1 Candidatus Woesearchaeota archaeon | reverse complement strand
AGTCTACTTCTACTCGACGACCTGCAGCCACTGCAAGGCCATTTCACCGCTCATAACCGAACTAGAAGAACGTTATCAGGAAAACATCCACTTTACAAGATATGATGTCTCGAGCCCAGAGAACATCAAGCTCTATAACCAGCTCTGCCAGACAAGAGGATATGACGGGAAAAGTATCCCTCTTATAGGGATCAACGATGTCATATTAGTAGGAGAGACACAGATCAGGGATAACCTGGAAGATGAAATAAAAAAAGGAATAGAGAGCGATGATAAGATCTGCCCGCTTGGCGGCATGACATGCCACAAGAGTGAAGGGAACCTCACCCACCCAAACGGCGATCCCCTCATCCCCGGCATGGCTGACCTGAAATGGACGTCTGTGATGCCGATAATCATTTTTGCAGGACTTGGCGACGGCGTGAATCCATGCGCATTCATCATCCTCATCTTCGTTATGGTCTTCCTTCAGCAGATCTCTGGAAGCAGGAAGAAGCTCTTGAAGATCACCCTGACCTACATCATCTCGCTCGTCGCAACGAACATCTCGCTGGGCATCCTCTACTTCCTGCTCTCAATCGAGCTCGGTTTCCCTACCTTCATAAAATATGCAGTCATAGTGATCTCTATCATCGCAGGCCTGATCAACATCAAGGATTTCTTCTGGTACGGAAAAGGTGTATCTCTTGGGATCCCTAAGATGACGAAAAGATATCTCAAGAGACTTATCACGAAAGCATCTGTCCCTTCCGCATTCCTGCTGGGCACATCTGTCGCCATCCTGGAAGCGCCTTGCTCTGTCCCTATCTATCTCGCAGTCATAGAAGTCCTGAAAGGAGAAGGAAGGACTCTAGCATCTGTCATGCCATACATCCTCATCTATAATCTCATGTTCATCCTGCCTCTCATAGTCCTTTCATTCCTCGTCTACTTCGGCTACAAGGCGAAGGCTTTCGAAGACCAGAGCGTAGGATCAAAGAGATACATGAAACTCATGATAGGACTCATACTTCTTGCGCTTGCGACTGCTCTGCTTATGGGCTGGCTTTAATTTTCTATTGGAATAAATCCTGAAAATATTTCATAACATTTATAAAAATAATAATCAGTGATTCTAATATGGAGGTTTTCATATGAAAATTATTTATCTATTAGCATTTATCGTTGCAATCTCAGCATGTACAGGTGGAGGGGGAACTGATCTTGCTAACCAGCCTGCGAAATGTGCGTTCTCAGAACGGTTCCAATGTTCAGATTTCTACGGGTCTACGGAAAAGATCACCATCCTGATGGGAAACAGGGCAAGTACTGGACTTGAGGATATCAGCTTTGATCTTGACGCTGATAAAAACTGTGAAGTTGATCGCGAAGGCGCATCTTTTGTTGTCACTTGTATAGGTCCTTTTGAAAAAGGAGCAGCAATATACACACCGACTATATCCTACAATAGAGACGGGGTTCCTGGATCGACAACAGGAGAATTATCATTAAGAATCTCTTAGGATATTTCGATAGCAGTCTATTCTGGATACAAGGCTTTCGAAGACCAGAGCGTAGGATCAAAGAGATACATGAAACTCATGATAGGACTCATACTTCTTGCGCTAGCGATTGCGTTATTGATGGGATGGTTGTAAGAAAAACTTATTCTTCATCTGCCTACTTAGGGAAATCTTTGACATGATAAGTGTACATATGCTGCTGCACCCTCCCCTCCCCTTTAGGGTCTATAAATCCTGGCAAATCCTCATTATGTATCCTGAATCTTTCTCCTTCACACTGTGGCCATTCATGGATCGCAAGAAAATCATAGTTCATCATCCCCTGATGGAATTTCCAGCTCCCTAATTTAAGGTTCTCTCCGTGGACAAGGAAATCTATATGCTTGAAAGGAAGCTCTGGAACTTCTGGGACAGGCTGGCATGAATCGAACTCATACTTATCTGCAGGGAAGATGGAAAATCCTGTGACAAGGAACATATCATCCCGATTGAAATATGGCTCGAATGGAGAATACAATCCATCACACCATTGATTTTCATCTTTAAAGAATAATCTATAGATATCTTCGATGAGATGGCTTGGGCGTCCTCTTCGCTCACAATAATTATCCATATCCATCGCGTCCAGGAGATGTTCATCGAGTGCGTAATCATATCTTTTTCCCTCGAATTCTATCCCTGCTCTTCCCAATACGTCAAGACCCTTGAATTCAGGCGGCTTGTAGATCTCCACTCCTCCTTCATGTTCCTCATAAAGTTCCTTAGTTGTAGCTTCCTGATCCACTTCCTGAAACCAGGAGTTTGGAATATCTTTGACGATTACATAATTGGGCTCCATGACAACTCCTTTATCGATCAGGGTTTTTGGGTCCTGAAGAAAGATCTTATTATATTGGAACACCGCCCGAAAATCTAGTCCTGCAAGGACGATATCTATGTCATTATACTTCCTATCTATCGAAGAACCGACAACATATAACCCGCTTCCATCAAATTTTCCTTGGTGTCTGGGCTGTTCTGAATATTTTACTAATTGTTTTACCATATTTAGGACAAGCTCCCTTTCTTCATGCTTTAATCTTAGAAGCCAATCCTCTAATCTTGGGTCAGTCCCTGATAATACTGGCAAATTTTCGGACATAAAAAAATAAGATCTATGAAAACTATAAATAGACATATACAATCACAATATATATTTTCTCGTGTACAATACTATTATTGATAACACAATATATGACTTTTATTCCATTACATTTTTATATTACTTCCAGATTCAATATACTAATATCTACAAAGGGTGGCATCGACGGTAATAAAAAAGATTCTGGGGAAGCTTTCGAAACTTGGAGGCAACACATTATACTATCCAGGCTGTCTCACGAAGTTCGCTGGAAAGAGCATCGAGAAGAACTACAAGACCATCCTGGAGAAGCTCGAGATCGAATACATCACTCTCCCTAAGACTGTCTGCTGCGGAAGCCCTATACTATCTGCAGGCTACAAAGAAGATTACGAAAAGCTCGTTCAGATGAACAAAGAGATGTTCGATGAGTACTCAATTAAACGAATAATAACCAATTGTCCGACTTGCTACAAGATGTTCACCCAGGATTATGCTCTTGAAAACATCAAGGTAGAGCATATCACCCAGACACTCGCAAAGAACCTCGACAAACTCCAGGCAAACACGCACAAGAAACAGAGGATATCATATCATGATCCCTGCCATCTCGGACGGCATTCCGGAGTCTATGATGAACCAAGAAAAGTGCTGGAACATCTGGGATTCAAGATCATTGAGATGAAAAGATCACACGAAGAAGCCTTGTGCTGCGGCGGAGGCGGAGGAGTCAAATCTAATTATCCTGACCTTGCATTAAGGATCGCAAAAGAACGGCTCAAGCAGTGCACCGAAAACCGGATCATTACTCCATGCACATTATGTTATAAACAATTCAAAGAGGCTGCCAAAGGAACTGGTATCCAGGTTCAGGAATTCTCTGAGGTGTTGATATGAACCCGGAATCTGCACTGGCAAAGATATTCGGAAAAGATGGCGTCTCGACTCATAAAGCTGAGCTCCTTTCTTACGCTACCGATGCGTCACAGATCTTCGGGACTGCTCTCGCTGTCGTATTCCCTAAAGATGAAGACCATATAAGAAAATTGATCATCCTTGCCTCACAGCGTAACTATCCGCTAGTTCCAAGAGGAGGAGGGACAGCTCTTACTGGTGCTGTTGTTCCTGATAACGCGATCGTTGTCGACTTCTCGCGTATGGACAGGATTATCCAGATCAATGTCAAGACAAAAGAAGCCATACTCGAACCAGGAGTGATCGTAGATGATCTTAACATGGAACTCAGGCAGTTCGGATTATATTTTCCGGTCATCCCTTCCTCTCATGAGGTATGTACTCTAGGTGGGATGGTCGCAGCGAACGCAGCAGGCCTGCATGCCCTGAAGTATGGAAAGACTGAAGATTGGGTAAATGGGATGAAAACGATCGATGGCACAGGAAAATCCTATACATTCAATGAGAAGAATGATTTCATCGGCACTGAAGGGATACTCGGTTTCATCACCGAGATTAAGGTCAAGGTGACTCCTCTTATGCCCCACACTTATCTTACGCTCACAAGATGCAAGGATCTCCCTCAGATGATCGGGGATGTGGAAGAGTTGGCTAAGGACAGTAAGATAGTCTCTCTGGAATTCCTCGACCCCATCACTTCCAAGCTTCTGAAACTCCCTGAATCCTATCACCTGATCGCTGAATTTGTTGGAGAAGGTGAAGATTCAGACCTTATGGAATTAAGAGAAGGCGCATCGGTCGTTCTAGGTGGGGAAGGGTACTTGACGACAGCGGACCCCAAGCTCTCATCAGATAAGATGGAAGAGTTCCTCACGTGGATAAAAGAAAACGGCATCCCCTGCTTCGGGCACATCGGTTATGGCATAATCCATCCTCGGTTCAGGGATGACCAGGGAGAGCTTATCAAAGAGATGTTCCAGCTTGTCCAGAAACTGGGCGGAGAGATCTCCGGTGAGCACGGTATTGGCATCATAAAGAAAGAGTATCTCGATCCGGACAGGAAAGCTGAACTGAAAGGGCTCAAATACATGTATGATCCCCAGGGAATCATCAATCCGGGGAAGGTGATCTGATGGAAGATTACGAAAAATGCACGCTTTGCGGCCTTTGCAAGGTAAACTGTCCCACTTTCCAGGTCTTGAAAAATGAGGGCGACTCTCCAAGAGGGAAAGCCATCCTCATGAAAAAAGAATGTGATGATCCAATATTTTTCAAATGTAACCTTTGCGGCGCCTGTAAGACTTCATGCCCGATGGGGATTGATCTTGGGCTAAAACAACATCGTGCCAAACTGGTAGAGAAAGATATTCAGACCGATGCGAATAAGAAGATGATCGAAAATGTCAGGAAGTACGGGAACCCATTCGGCGACCCGGACGACGATTCAGATCCTGACGAGCTTTATTGCTGCTGAAGATGAAAAAAGAGACCATAGCGATTCTGTTTACTGTAACTGCAGTCCTGCTCTCATTTCTCATCGCAGTCCTTCCGACATATATTTTCCAATTCTCCGATCCAGATATCCCTGCTGATCTCGAACAGAACCGGATCATCGGGAATACCAAAGAAGGGACAAATCCAGGAGCCCCTGTCGAGATCATCGTCTTCGAGGATTTCAACTGCATACATTGCGCTGAATTTGAAGACACCCTCATCCGGATCATGGTCGTCTATGGCGACAAGGTGAATATAATCTCGCGCCATTTTCCCGAACTTGATGGATCAAGGATTCCTGCTCTCGCAGTGGAGTGTGCTAGAGAACAGGGCAGTTACTGGGAATATCATGGCAATATCTTCAAGAGTGATGGCCATCTGACCCCTACTGATATGATACTGATCGCAGATGACACCGGGCTTGATCTCACCAGATTCGGAGAATGTCTCGATCAGGAACAGACCATCGATATAATCGAGAATGATCTTGAGATCGCTGCTGATATGCTTGTCAGAGGCACCCCGACAACTTTCATCAACAGTAAGAAAATCGAGGGAGATGCTGAATATGCACGGTTCAAGAAGATTATTGATGAGGAACTTTCTGATGATTAGGAACTTAAGAGAGACAGTAAGGTCTGTCCGTGATAGCTGGACTGCCCTT
>JAUUYB010000129.1 GCA_030590605.1 Candidatus Woesearchaeota archaeon | reverse complement strand
TGGAAAGCATTAAGAGTAACAGAATTGGGATTATATTCCAATCCTTCTTCGATAACATTGAGGAATGCTTTTCTTTTTTCTGGTTTTGTAGACTTAAACCTTCTTCTGATGGATGCTAAAGTTACCCAACTATCAGCATTATAAGGATCCATATCTAAACTCATTCTAAACATTTCCTCTGCATCTTTGAATTTTTTCTGTTTATTCAATTCAATCCCTTGCTGATAAGCTTGCCATGATTCTCCTGATAACTTTCTGGCTTTTTCTGGGTTGTCAAAGTATCTTGTGATTGCGTATTTCAGGAATTTATTGTTAGGTGCTTTCTTTAATGCATTTTTTGCTGTGCCTACTACTGCTTTTAACCCGTCTATTGGACCATTTATTTTTGTTTGGAGCAGGTAGATGTTCTCGAGCCATAATCCATAGGTCCGATCATTGATATGAAGTTCATTTCTTAGGAGCTGTCCAACACAATCTGAGGTTTTTACATAATTCCCATCCTTCAGATTTTTCCTTCCTGCTGCATATACTTTCTCGAAGTCATAATTGAATTTTTCAGGTTGAGAATTAGATTTTCTTTTATCGATCGTAATTATTTTTATCCTGCCGTTCGGTTTCCGGATGATGTATTGTTCTTCCACTGCGTTTCCATTCTCGATTGTCACTCGTTTCTTTGTGTGGTCTCCGATAGGAAATTCAAAAGTTTCAGAATTGCCAGCATGAGCGTCATTTCCAAGCATCATGTCGATTCCTTTGTATGCTGCTGTCGTTGCAGCTGCTGCTTTCGCTCCTCTACCTAGTTTATTGAAGAATTCTCGTCTGTTATGAGGTTCAGTTTTAGTTCTGCCCCATCTGTTAAGTAAGTCTCCTAAGTCCATACTCTGCTCTTGATACAACTAATATATAAACCTTTCGCTTGTTTGTCACTCCTAGGTGACAACTACACAGAAACAAGCACGGGAACTTCTTCATGTCCACAATGTTTATATACGAAACAATAAAATAAGTAGGTTATGACTAAGATTAAAGGTCATCAGATTTATTCTAACAAAGAATACATATTTAAGCAGTATGGTGAAGATACTTATGAAAAAGTTGTAAGGAATATAAAAGACAAAGAGATACAAGACATATTGTTGCAGCCTATCATGGCCAATGATTGGTATGAACTTAAGGTATTTAATGCATATCTGCTTGCGCTTTCAGATACGATAGGGAAGGATAACTATGAAAAAGCTGCTGTTGAAGTCGCTAAAAAAAATTTTAGCGGTATATTCGGATTTGTTGTTCAGTTTATTTCTGTTCAAAAATTCTTTAGTGTAGCAGAAAACAAGGTTACAAACCAGATAATGCCTTCAAAATTGAAGGTTGAGAAAAACTCTGAAAATATGTATACGTTGCATTTTGAGATCCCTGAATCTTCAATGTTGTTTATGAAAGGGATAGAGATAATCGGTAGGGTGATTCTCGAGATTATCTCAAAAAAGAATGTAAAAAGCTCATTGAAGGTTGTCAAACCATACATCTTTGATATCATATACGTAATTGAGAGTTAGACAACTACACCAAGTGCAGGTAGTTCGATCTTTTCATAGAAATATGGGATCCTGCTCTTCTTTTCCTTCCGTGTCTTGATGAGGTCGTAACTTATGAGGAATTTGATATCTCTATGGACTGCTTCGAAACGCCGTCCAAGAGATTTGGCTATCTCTGTGATATTTAATCCGGGGTTAGTATTGATATGAATCAATATCCGTATCCGCTGAGGAGATAAAACTTCATGGAATGTCTGAGGAGTGCATACTATAGTTTTTTCACATTTCTTCAGTTTCACCTTGCCTGCTGCTACATCATGTATATACTGGTTATCTTTCTTCATATGTTCCCAGATATCATCGACAATAATTATCTTCATCGTATAAATCTCCTTATCTCTTTTTCTGCCTGTCTCACAGTCAGGTCTTTCCAGATTACCCGTGAATCATAGTGGAGGTGCGTTCCAGGGATTCCTTTATGCAGATGATTATCAATTCTGGCAACCTGCTTCCAGACTTCATAGTTCATATATAATAATTGGATGGAAAATTCTATTCCCTCCGGAAATGATTCGGAAATCGGGACTTTCCATACACTTTTGATGATTCTGTACCCATCTGGAAGTTGATAATCTCTTTCTTTGATCGCCTTTCTCACATATATAACCTACCATGTTATATATATATTTTACGCTTATCATCTTTTCTATCCCAATTCAATGATTATTCCGCTTCACCCGAAACCTATAAATACATAGAAGTATTCACTAAATGAACCAGATGTACAAAAGCAATAATGTCATCCTTATCGGATTCAAAGGGTCGAGGAAGACTACAATTTCTAGGGATCTTGCGAAACGGCTAGAATTCCAGTTCATAGATTTTGATGATTTCATCGTCGAGATGTATAAGCATGACACTGGGAAACTGATTAAGTACAGAGATATCGAGCATCACCATGGAAGGGATTACTTTCTCGAGCTGCAGAGAAGGGGGATGGCGCGTATCAGGAACCATTCTAGGACTGTCCTTGCGACTGCTGGTAACACTCCTTTCGTCCCTGAAGTCCAGAGGATACTAGTCCAGATGGGGCATATCATTTTCCTCGAGGAAGATCCTGAGAAAGTGCTCTCCAGGATCACTGCGAAGGGCATTCCCAGGTTCATCGACAAGAACGATGTCAAGGGTTCGTTTAAGGAGTTCTATCGGACAGGTATAGATCTCTATAGGACGCTTGCAGACTACATCATCAAGACAGGCGGTCTTTCTGACAAGCAAGTGATAGAGAAAGTAGTTTCAGATGTTGGGCACATACTATACTAAAGTTATTTATATCAGGGCATCAAAATATACAGAATGGAAAAGAAAGTAGAGACAGTTCTAGAAATTATTGATTTGCTCGACGACGTGGACGGGCTTTTCCATGCCCAGATCATGACCCAGGCGGAAAAGGATAAGGCGAGGGCGCTTGAATCTACAGAAAATATCGGTGTCGCGAAAGCTCTCTCCAGGAAGTATACTGTCTGCGTTTTCCATGATTCTTCGTTCAGGAAGCCTGCAGGTGATATTTCAGAGGAGATAGACGGTAAGACTGTCTTCCCTGGAGTCCCTTTCCCTGAAATCAAGGCAAAGAAGGTTATCTCTTCGTCTCCTGGAAAGAAAGTCCATCGATTTCTCAAAAAGAGTTTATATTCAGGTATAACCATACAGGAAGATGCTGCATCTCTCTTGGTCGGCTTTGATTTATGAGAGCAATGTTTATAAACCGCTATATCCCTTAAAAGCGGATGGAGTCCAAAACATTCTCCAAGTACGTGCTTCTCGCAGTGCTCGTCATACTCACTTTCTATATCCTGTCCTTGATGA
>JAUUYB010000087.1 GCA_030590605.1 Candidatus Woesearchaeota archaeon | reverse complement strand
CGACTTTTAGGACATCCCGTGTTATCTGGCTTCTTACTGGTGCCATCTTGTTGAATGCGAAGATGTTTGCGCTCTCTGTCTCATAGATCATCCCTGCGCCGTCAGTTGCGAATGGCTCTATCGCGATGATCATCCCTTTTTCGAGCGGAGTAGTATCCCGTGTGTCAAAATTAGGTATTGAAGGTGCAGTATGGATATTGAATCTGTCCAGTCCATGTCCTGAGAGGTTATGGATAGGTGTGAATCCATAGCTTTCGATCGTATCTTCGATTGCTTTCCCTATCTCTCCAAGTGTAGTACCGATTGCCAGTGTCTTGGCGGCTGTATTGAGTGCATCCCTGGAGGCTTTGACAAGTTCAGCATGCTTGCCTGATAGGTCGACAGAAAGTGCGTTGTCTCCGATAGCGCCATTGACATGCACTCCGACATCAAGACATACAAGTTCGTCAGAAAACATCGTTTTATCGTCTGGTTCTGCACAATTGTGCGCTGCGATGTGATCCATGGACATCTGTGCAGGAAATGCTATATCTCCGCCAAGTTCCTTTATTTTCTCCTCTATCTTGTCAGAAACTTCTAAGAATGACGCTCCAGGTTTAATCAGTCCTTCCCCGTATTTGAGCGCGTGATGAGCGATTTTTCCTGCTTCTCTCCAGTCAGCCATGTCTTCCATATTGTTAGAAAAATCGCTGGATTATTTAAATATTGTCCTAGTGGCTTTGTCGACTTCTGTCTCGAGGTCTTTCACGTGGGCCATATACGATGTGTCAGCACGGTACCTGGGAAGAGTTTTCTCTAGTTTCAGGATCTGTATCGCTTTTTGGAGAAAATATACTGGGTTGTTCGGTTTTCCTTCTATGGGCGTTGTCCTTTTGGTGAACTTCGCGAGAGCGAGATAACTTTTAACTGGTCTGAGCTTGCTTGGATCATTGTGTATCCCTTCTTCGAACTCTTGGATGGATAATTTGGTATTGCCTATTATATTATCAAGCCGTTTTCCAAGGGTATTGTCTGATGGATTATTTGTCATGAGGGCTTTGTACTCTTGGGACTGTACATCCGTAAGTGTCATGTAGAGGTCGCCGAGTTCGTAGCAGGCGAGCATGTAGAGGCGGGTAAGTTTCTTGGATTTATTCTTCAGGAACGGGCGCATCATGTTCTTGACGATATAGAGATTATCCACGATCACGTATGTATCTAAGCTTTCTTGCCTTGTTTGGATGATCTCATGTACCCAGGCTTCAAGGAGTTTGAATTGATCGAGTTTGAATGTAGAGAAACGAGTCTCCTGCTTATTTGCAGCCTCTTTTTCTACTGCTATTTTCTTATCTTCAAGGGATAGCACGGTTTTGTGTTCAGCCATTCTGATCAGGAAAAATCAAGTAGAATAAATAATTTACAGTTCGTCGCAGAAGAGTTCGTCCATCTCGAATCTTGATAGCTTGCCCTTGTTCAGGATGCTCATGATCGGTTTTCTCTTCCTGCCAGACACTTCGTCGAGCATATAATCTTTTTCTTCCATTGGTATCACCTTAAAAATAAAAAGGGCTGGGCGTCTCATATAGGGGGATGAGAACTAGGTGCCCAGACCTAGTTGATGTTTGTCATCACTACTAAGTAAGTATATCTCATATATAAATGTTTCTATTGTCCAGTGACGAAATAACGTAATATTTAAGCTTATTTTGACAATATCTAGGAAAGAATCTGACATTTTCTCGTCGACAAAAAAAATAAAAGCAAAATATTTATAAATGACCTTCATTCCATGTTTATATGGCAAAAGAAATCAAACTTGAACCTTCTAGAAGTTTTCGTGAATTCAGGCTGCTCACAGGTAAGACAACTATCAAGAATATAACTTCAAAGGTCAGTCTGAGGACAAAGCTCTGTACTCTTCCTGGAAAAAAGGGGAAGTTCATCAATCTGAATATTCCGTTCATATCTGCAGCTATGCAGGCAGTGACAGGGATACGGATGGGAATCGCCCTTGCTCAGCACGGAGGTATCGGAGTCACGCCGTGCAGTATCCCGATATCAGAGCAGGTAAGTATAATCCAGGGAGTCAAGCAGTTCAAGGCAGGTTTCCACGAAGACGTCTTTTGTGTAAAGGCGACTGATTCTCTTAAGAGTGTAGCGAAGACCATCAAGGAGAAAGGCTATAATTCCTTCCCGGTTACGAGCAACGGAAAGATGAACGGCAAGCTCCTCGGAGTCATCCGGGATAGGGAATTCGATTTGAAGGGAGATCTGGACCTGACAGTAAAGGAAAGGATGTCCAAGAGATACCTTACTGCAAAAGAAGGCATCACTCTGAAAGATTCCAACAGCCTCATGATCAAGAACGGAGCGACTCATGTCTATGTCATGGACACCAAGAGCCATCTCAAATTCGTCGTATTCCGAAAGGATCTCCTGCGACAGATGGAATACCCAGAAGGTACCATAGATCACAATAGGAGGTACTGTATAGCCGGTTCAGTCTCGACACAGCCAAAGGATCAGAAGAGGGTAGATGCGCTGATCGAAGCAGAGGCAGACGCGATATTCATAGATTCATCAGATGGATTCACCCAGTTCCAAAAAGATGTCATAGATTACGTCAGGACAAAATCAAAGACGATTCCGGTAATAGGCGGAAACGTCATCACAAGGGAAGGATTCAGGTTCCTCGCAGAATCCGGGTTCAACGCAGTGAAGGTCGGGATGGGTATCGGTTCTGGCTGCATCACCCAGGAGCAGAAAGGGACAGGAAGAGGTCAGGCTACTGCGATCAGGGAGATCGTCGAAGAAAGGGACATATATCTCAAAGAGACAGGGACATATATCCCGATCATCTCTGATGGAGGCATCGGTAACTCTTCACATATGGTCATCGGACTGGCTATGGGTTCAGATTCAATCATGATGGGAAGGTTCTTCGCACAGTATTCTGAGAGTTCGTCAGCGATGAGAAAACATCCTCAACTAGGTCCTGTAAAAGAGTACTGGATGGAAGCTTCCAACCGTGCAAGGAACTATGGTAGGTACGAGACCTCGAAAGATCTTTTCTTTGAAGAAGGTGTAGAAGGATTCGTCCCGCTCACAGGCTCGATGCACGATAACATCTGGGAACCTATCCAGAAGATCAAGTCTGCGTTATCAAACGCAGGATGCGCAAATATTCCGGAATTCCACAAGGATGCAGTTCTCGAACTTCAGTCCATCGCATCCATCCAGGACGGCGGCATCCACGACATCATCACGAATTGATTTTTTCATTTCCATTTTTTTTTTTCATTTACTTTTTCTTATTTTTACCACTGCAAACATCCGTAAGGATTCAACCGATTAGCAAGCCGCCACCACTGGCGCAGGTCGGGCCGAGGGAAGGCTCCTCCGGAGTGGCCCGTAGCACATTTTTCTGAAGAAAAATGGGCGTCTGCAGCCTTGGGTGGGGGCGGCACAGCGTACGGAATCTTTATTTCTAAGGTATATACATCTAGACTTTCAAACACAACACTTATAAACACTCCAACGGTTCTATCATTTAATGAGTAAGAAAAAGGCTGAAGCAGAGATTCAGGAGCGTATCCAGATGGAGATCGCTAGGGTCAAGCTTCCTCGAGGCAACCAGACCTTAGGTCTCCTCGACCAGAGACTCGGTGGGTCAAGGACAAGGGTTAAGTGCCTTGATGGAAAGACTCGGATCTGTAGGATCCCTGGAAGACTTAAGCGAAGGCTATGGGTGAGGGAAGGAGATATCATCCTTGTCGAACCTTGGGAGCTTGGTGGAGACGCTAAAGGAGATATCATTTTCAAGTACAGACCCACACAGGTCCAGTACCTGAAGAGAAGAGGTTTCTTGGACAAGCTCAGCGAGTTCGAAGAGTTCTAGTCCATGTCTTTAATGCTGAAAAGATAAGACCTGTTGCACCTATAGAGATAGCGCTGTCAGCGATATTGAATGCAGGCCAAAATGAGAACCTGATGAAGTCGACGACATAGCCAAGCACGATCCTGTCGACAACGTTTCCAAGAGCTCCTGCGAGTATCAGAGCGAGAGAGTAATATACTAATGGTTCTTTCTCATAATCCTTGTAGGAATAGAGTATATACCCCGAGGCCCCAAGAGCTGCAAGGATCAGGAAGATCCTCTGTCCTTGGAGGATCGAGAATCCTGCACCGAAGTTCTTCACGAATGTTAATGTCAGGAAGTTTCCGATTACATTCACGGGCGCATCTAGATTGTTCCGTACAAGCGCTTTCGTGATGATATCGAATAGGAAGACTATCACTACAAGAAGGAAGAATTTACCATTGTTGGGTCTGGGAATCATTTGCGATCTTTTCGATGGCTGCCAGCCTTTGATTTAGATTATCGATCTTATGGCCGAGGTTTTCGACAGAGACCCTGACTGTTTCGATCTTTGCTGAGATTATCTCGATATCCTTGCCCATCATCTGGTCTCCTGATGGGGTATTTGATTGTGCAGTTTGCTGTGGCGCGAATGGATCATGTGTAGGGCTTTGGGAGACTTGTTCAAAGCTGCTGTTTCCGCTTGCAAGAGGATTTACCCTAGGTGGAAGCGGATCAGGTTGGGATAATGGGTCTCCTCCAAGAGGATCAGGTGCTCCTAGGGGATCATGCTGAGAGAGCGGATCATTCAACGCCAAGGGTTCATTAGGATTCGCTCCAAGAGGGTCTGGAGGATTCATAGAATCATGTCCGAAGTCTCCGAACTCAGAGAAATCGTCTTTTTTCCAGAACTTAAGCTTATCCATAACTCCCATGGTTCACCCCTTTTTATCTCTCCGTCCATAAATTAGTATTTAAACCTTTCGAGAGAAACAGAATCTATAAAATAATTAATTTCGTTTTCTTATTTTCCTTATTCTCTTATCCTGTTTCTTCTTAGGCATAGCATTTGAGATGATCTTCACATATCCGACAAGAAGGATGATGATCGGAACAAGGATGTAAAGGATGTTGAATAGCCAGAAGAACAGGAGATAGATAGGGTTATAGAAAGTGGTATCGATCAGATATGATAATGTGCGCGCTAGGAAGATGAGTGTAAGAATCGAGCCAAGAGCAGTGAAGATAGGGGCAGCAAGATTCATAGGGAACCAGAAAAGATACATGAACTCTCCGATAAAATAGAATATGCCTGTCACGATGAGCAGCCAGACATTATCATTCAGGAATCCGACTGTACTCGTAAGTAGAGGGCTTGCCAGGACCCCTTCAAGAAAATTAAGGACTATGATGATGCCGAAGAAGAGCGCGAAACCTAGCATTCTGGAAAGTGCTATCCGTATTACTTTTGTGGTATTCATTTCTCTGGAATG